>WTAX01000243.1 GCA_013139395.1 Gammaproteobacteria bacterium
GCTAAGGCAAAAACAGACATCAGCATTCTTATTATCGACACCGATCTGCTGGAGATTTTACTGAACTGGAACGCACCATCCAGTATTGAGGTATCTGACCTTGATGATGACGATGAAGACTGGATGACCCGTTTTCTGCAATCCAGTGCTTTTTTACAAATACCTGCCGCTAATATTCAAGCATTAATGATGCGCCTGCATGAAACTCCGCTTGCCAAAGGCTCTGTCGTCATCCAAGAAAATGATGAAAATGATGATCAGTTTTATATTATCCAGCAAGGCCGCTGCATAGTGACCAAAAAAAATCCTGTTAGCGGTGATGCAATCACACTGGCAGAACTACGTCTTGGTGATGGCTTTGGTGAAGAAGCACTGATTACCGGCGGCATCCGTGGTGCCAGCGTAATAATGAAAACTGACGGCGTCATTCTTACTCTGGATAAGAAAGACTTTATTGAACTATTGGTTTTACCCCTTATTCATCGCATCAGCAAACAAGAAATCGATACGCTTGATCCTGATAAACAACAGCTTATTGATGTGCGCAATGAAAACGAGTTTGCCTTCAATGGCCTTGAAAACAGCCTTAATATTCCTATTAGTCTCATACGCTCACAATTAAATAAATTATCCACTGATAAACATTATATTGTCTATTCAGGTCAGGAAAATCGAAGTATTGCTGCCGCTTTTTTATTCATTCAGCAAGGCTTTAACTGCTCTATCATTGACGGCGGCATTGGCAGCGCCGACGTCCCTGCTGAGCAAAAAATACAAACCGATAATAAATCCATCACTCGTGATAATGACATCTCACAGACTGCTTCTGCTAACGTAGAAACTAAACCCGACCAGCCTCAAAAACCAGTCACTCCACCTGAGCGACGCAATGAAAATTTAACCTCACCAGAAGTTGAAGCAGAACGTAAAAAAGCCGAAGCACAATCAAAGCAATTATCTGCAGCTGATACTGCTCGTAAAGAAGCTGAAGCAATGGCAACCGATCTCCGCGGTGAAGCTCAAGAAGCACTTAAAAAAGCAGAAGAAGAAGCCAAAAGGGCACAGCAAGCTGAACTCGCTCTTAAAACCGCCCAGCTTCGTGCCGTTCAAATTGAGACACAGCAGAAAGAGCAAGGTCAAACATCCTCTCTGGAATTAGATGAAATCAAAAAACAGGTTGAACAGGAAACCCGTTTAAAAGCAGAGGCTGAAGCATCCAGAGCAGAGGCCGAACAAGAAGCAGAGAAGTTACGTCAGGAAGCTGATTCCGCACGAGCTCAAGCAGAAAAAGAAGCCCTGCGAGCATCTCAGGCAGAATCTGCACGTAAAGAAGCTGAAGAAAAAGCAAAAGAACTACACAAAGAAGCACTTGAAAAGAAATCAGATGAAGTCAATGATGCCCTTGAAAAAGCAAAATCTGAAGCTGAACGGGCAGAAAATGCTGAGCATGAAGCCAGCCGCTTAAGAGAACAATCTGAGCAGGCTCGACAAAAAGCAGAAGACGAAGCAAAACGGGCAGCAAATGCCGAACAAGCCAGAAAAGATGCAGAGGAAGCCATTCACCAGGCGACTCAGGAACAGCTCAGTGAAAAAGAGGCGGCCTTAGAAAAAGCTCAGCAGCAATCACAGGAAGAAGCTGAACGTGCTGAAAAGGCTATTGAAGACGCCAAACGTATACGCGAAGAGGCTGAGCAGGCACTGCAGCAATCAGAAGAACTGGCTAAGTTATCGACACAAGCTGAATCTGAATTATTAAATGCAAAAGAAGAAATTGAACGCCTGAGAAAAGATGCTGATGCACGTCAACATGCTGAAATTCATGAAGCCAGAATCAAAGCACAAGAAGAAAAAGAACGCGCTGAAAAAATTGATAGCGAACGTCAGTCGGCCCTTGCTGAAGTTGAGCGTTTACAGCAGGAAATGCAGCAAGCCAAAAATCAAATGGCAAGTGAGCTTGAACAACAGCAGCAGCAGCAGACAGAGCTTCAGGATCAGCAATTAGGGCATTTAAAAGCCTCTACTGAAGATGAAATGCTGCATATGAAAGCTGAAATGGATGCTGCTCAGCAAGCACTATCAGAAGAATATGCTCGTTTAAACATTGAACAGGAAAATGCGCTTCAAGAAAAAATAAATCAAGCACAGCTTGATGCTGATCAACATGAAAATCAACGAGCAGCAGCAGAACAAGCTCGCCAGGACGCACAAAGTGAGATGCAGAGACTGGCTGAGCAAATGAAGGATGATAAGCAGGCACGAGAAGAACAGGAAGCATTGCGTTCTGCCGAGTTAGCTGAAGCACAACAACGAATTGAAAGTGCTAATGAGCGCGCTCAGGTTGCAGAAAAAGCACGAAAAGAATTTGAAAACGAGTTGCAGCAAGTACGAGCAGAGACAGAAAAAGCCCGTACAGAAATGGAGCAACTACGCAATGACATGGCTGAAGAAATTGAATCTGAACGTCTGGAACTCGAAGCAGCTGTTGCAAAACAACGCCAGCAAATGGAAGATGAACGCCTGGAACTTGAAGCTGCAGTTACAAAACAACGCCAGCAAATGGAAATTGAAAAGTTATCATTAGCTGAAGAAGCACAAAAACTAGAACAGGAAGCACTCAAATACCAGCAGGAAATTTTATCGTTTAAACAAGATGTTGAAACAGCAAAACAACTGGCAATGGATGAAGCAGTACAGCTTCGAATTCAAAAAAATGCTCTGGAAATACAAGCCGAAGCAGAAAAACAGAAACTCAATGAACAGTTAGAAACGGCCCGTAATGAAGCCGCTCAAGAAGCTGAAGCACTAAAAAAACAAAAACAGGAAATGGAGCAGCAGGCTCAACAAGAAGCCATTAAATTGAAAGAACAACTTGAACTTGCCAAACAAGAATCAATTAGTGAAGTACAACGCCTGAAGGTGCAAAAACAAGAGTTAGAAAAACAGGCTCAGGAAGAAGCACTCGAACTTAAAGAGCAACTCGAGCAAATTCAGATCAATAAAAAACTTCAGGAACAATCTATTAGCTTGCAGCGAGACGAGTTACAGCGAATGCAGTCTGAAGCCGATGATGTGCGCCATCAACTTGAGGCAGAATCTGTACGTTCTCGTGAAATAGAACGCCAAAATGCGTTATTAAGAGCAAAAGAAGAAGCGAGAAAACAAGCCATCGAAGAGGCTAAACGACGCAGAGAGCAGCTGTTAGGCAAGACCCAGGAAGAAAAAGCGCCGCCTGTTTTAACTTCTCCCATTAAAAGAAGTTCATCTACTGATAACGAATCCATACATGATGAGCTTAAAGCTGCTTATGAAGTAATAAAAAAAGAAAATGATGCATCATAAGACTTTTTTTAATGTCTATGGCTGAAGCGACACGCTATTTAATACCCGCTCAGGCAATAGAGGTGGAGACTGAGATTAAACGCAGCCGCTTTGTTGCTCATATTGCGCATAGTCACGATTCTGACATGGCCTTTGAGATTATTTCACAAGAAAAAGCACGCCATCCTGATGCACGTCATCATTGCTGGGCTTTTATTGCCTGCCCTCCTTTATCTGCTTCTGCTATACGTTTTTCTGATGATGGTGAACCTTCCGGCACCGCAGGAAAGCCCATTCTCAATGTTCTTCAATACAGTCATTACGGTGAAATTATCTGTGTTGTCAGCCGTTATTTTGGCGGCATTAAGTTAGGCGCTGGTGGTTTAGTACGGGCTTATAGTAATAGCACTCAAGCAGCGCTGGAACAATTATTAGTTAAGGAAATCGTTGCACTGGAAAAAATTAAAATTCAATTTGACTACCCTTTTGAAGCATCTATTCGCCATTACCTTGATACTGCTGATATCGCCATCAATCATGTAGACTATCAAGAAGCAGTTACTTTTCAATTAGAAATTGAAAAAAATCAGGTTCCTCTATTGATGCAGCAGGCACGTAACCTTTGTAAAGGTCAAGTGTTAATTAATACGGATACCAGGAGCTTGTCCTAGCCTCAATAATGATTTTTAATAATATATAAAAAAACTAATGACAATAAAAATAACACCTGAAAAAAAGTCAACTTTAACTGATACCAGCCATTTTGATAATTGTCTGGATAATTTTTTTAAATGTTTTATCAATACCATTAATGCTGATACCGGCCATTTACCGATAAGTAAACATGAACCTGACTGGCCATCACCCTGCCAGCAAGGTGACGCATTTCTTTCTGAAGAGATGCTTGATTCTATCCATTGGCAACCTGTATTAAGAGAGAAAAATAATGATCTGTCCGGTCTTGAAAAAGCACTTGATACAAAATTACATCCAGACATAGTATTATTTTTTACCCGTTACTGGTCTGATCAGATTGATGCTATTTTTCAACAAGGTAACTTAACCTTATTATTTGTCTGGAATAAAGCAGACATGGATCGGCTCATTGAAAATCAAATCGGTCATGCTTTAAACAAGTTGCGCAATAAGCAGACACTCACTTTTTTTATTGCCTGTACTGATTCTGATTACATCATCAGTGTAGAAAATGATTCTGGAAAAGTTGTTCTTGAACGTCCCGGTTATGCCATAGAAAAAGAATTATCCCCGAATTTTTCTCAATTTATAAATGAGCTGGAATATGGGCAATTATCACTTTAGAGAGGCTAAAATCAAAAATTTTCCTCACATTACGCAGAATTTTTTTTACTTCAGTACTAAAATAAACTTATGCTAACAAAACTACTTGAAAAACTAACCTATAAGCCTGATACGATTCTCTTGTATTCAGCCGGCATCTCTGATGTCGGTCAAAAGCGAGAACACAATGAAGACAGTTATCTGATCGATGAAAGACTTGGTTTATTTGTTGTCGCTGACGGCATGGGCGGTCACGAAGCAGGTGAAGTTGCCAGTAAGCTTGCTGTTGAAACCATTCTTAATCATCTCAAAAAGCTCGATATAACTTATAAACAAGTGAGTTCAAAAGGTGAAAGAAGTTCCACAAAGCTTATCAGTTCTTTATTACAGGATGCCGTTGAAGATGCCAATAACCAGACCCATTGCTATAATATTGCCAAAGGTTTACCTGAAGGCAAAGGAATGGGAACCACATTAAGCGGTTTTTTGATTAGTTCACTCAACAGCTCAGGTAAAAAAAAGCTCTATTCATTTAATGTTGGTGACAGCAGAACCTATAGCTTTAGAGAAGGCCGTTTAAAACAATTGACTACCGATCATAGTCATTATCAATTATGGCTTGAAACAGGTAAAGACGGCCCGGCACCTAAGCATAATATTATTTATAAGGCTATTGGTCCCTGGAAAAGAATTGTTGCCGAACAACATAAATTTTCTATTCATAATAATGAACTCTTCTTACTGTGTTCAGACGGTCTGTGTGATATGTTATCAGACGAAGAGATACAACAGATTCTTAAGATAAATAGAAAAAAGACACTCAGAGAAACATCTCAGGCTTTGATTGATGCCGCCAATGAAGCAGGCGGTAAAGATAATATCACTGTAGTTTTAGTTAAGCCATAAGACCTGGAGAGCCTGGTATAAACCAGAGCTATCAAGTCATAAAACGATAGTCTATGCCTTATTTAAAGCGCCAGTTTAATAAAAAATCATCAACTTCATTATCTTGTAATGGTTTACTAAAGTAATACCCTTGAATTAAGTGACACTCTTCAACTTCAAGGAATGCTTTTTGTTCACTGGTTTCCACACCCTCCGCAATCATATCCATATTTAACCCATTAGCCATTGCAATAATAGTTTTTACCAGGATAGCATCTTCAGCATCACTGTTTATATCACGTACAAATGATTGATCAATTTTAACAATATCAATGGGGAATTTTTTCAAATAAGCCAGTGATGAATAACCTGTACCAAAATCATCCAGGGCAATTTTTACACCCAAATTTGAGATTAATGTAAGCAACTCCAAAACAGTAGTACTTTCTTGTAATAATAATGATTCTGTGATCTCTATTTTTAAATTTTCAGATGGACAATTATTTTTATTCAGTAAATGATTAATTAACTCGGGCAGATCAGGTTTATCAAACTGTCGTGAAGAAACATTGACTGATATATTTAAAGAACGATTAAACTTTTCATTCAGACGTTGGATTTGTCTAATGGATTCTTCTAATACGAACAGTCCAATTTTATTAATGAGTCCCGTTGATTCTGCTATCGGTATAAATTCAACAGGAGAAATAAAACCTAATTCAGGGTGTTGCCAACGAACCAGCGCTTCAAAGCCATAAACTTCCCTTTGTTTAAGGTCTATCTGGGGTTGGTAAACAATAAAAATTTCTTTTTTCGATAATGCGACTCTTAGGGCATTTTCTAACTTGAAGCGCCTTTTAGAATATTGATTTAATTCTG
>WTAX01000137.1 GCA_013139395.1 Gammaproteobacteria bacterium
CTTACCAAAATGAAAAGTTAAAAAGCCGCGTGGAAAAACTAGCCACTGAATGTGATTCAGATATAGTGCTTCCCTGTGATGTTTCTGATGATGCTCAGATTGAAAAAGTATTTGAAGAGCTTGATAACTTCTGGGATCACCTGGATATTATCATTCACTCAGTTGCTTTTGCCCCTAGAGAAGAACTCAGTGGTGAATACCTGGACAGTGTAACACGACAAGGTTTTATTACTGCTCATGAAATCAGTTCATACAGTTTTGCGGCACTGGCTAAAGCTGGTCGTAATATGATGGAAGGACAGAATGGTGCTTTACTGACTTTATCTTACCTTGGCTCTGAACGTATTATGCCAAACTATAATGTTATGGGTCTGGCTAAAGCGAGTCTTGAAGCTAATGTGCGTTATATGTCTGAATCACTGGGCCCTGACGGTATTCGTGTTAACTCTATCTCTGCCGGACCAATTAGAACACTTGCAGCCGCTGGAATCAGTGACTTTCGTAAGATGCTCACCCATGTTGAAGAGAATGCACCATTAAGACGTAATGTAACCATTGATGATGTCGGTAACACAGCCGCTTTCTTGTGCTCTGATTTGGCTGCAGGTATTACCGGAGAAAACATTTATGTTGATTCTGGTTATAACCATATTGGTATGGGTGCATTAAATAAACCTGATGATAAATGATAAATGATTCTATTAGTAATAAAAAAGCCGACTAATCAGTCGGCTTTTTTATTATAGTTTGTAACGAATTGCAGAAATATTCTATTCTTGCTCACTCAATAATTGTGTATTAATAACAATTTCAGAGTCAGAACGAATTTGTAATACAGATAGAGACGTTTCCATATTGCCCTTATTCTGCAATAAAGCGGCTTTTATGCTGTCAAATAAGGCCTGATCACCACTATCACCATCTTCTATTGATTTAATAGCAATGATAGCAATATCACCATTCATCATTTTTGTGGTTGCATATTTCATTTCGCGAGGCATGGTAAATACCTTGCGCATAATTTCACCTGGTGTCTTAGTATCCTGACGATCGATAGCGCCCGTATTCTCAATAATTAATGAATTTTCCTTAGACAGCTCATCAAGTGAAGTACCATCAGTAAGGTTTTTAACAAATTCTGACGCTTTTTCCTGAGCTTTTGTTGTGATTGAATCTTGCTTTAAGCGAGATTCAATGATGTCTTTAACTTCATCTAAAGGCTTCGTATTGGCTGGAATTCTCTCAACTAATCGAATCACAGCAACATGATCATCACCTAGTTCAATTAAGTCACTATTATTACCTTCTTCAAGAACAGTTTCACCAAACGCTGCATTAAGTAATTTTGGATTAGCAAAGATACCTTTCCCGCCAGCACTGGTCAATAACTCGCTTTCTTTAATTGTTAAATTCAGTTCTGTAGCCACAGGTTCTAATGAATCAGGTTGTTCATAAGCGATAGTCTGCATGGATTCAACTTTTTCAACATAGGCATTTTCCACTTTATCAAATTGAATCGAAGCTATAATTTCATCTTTGACTGTATCTAAAGGTTTTGATTCTCCTCCTTCTACTGAAATCAGTTTGATAATATGATAACCAAATGATGATTCAACTAAATCAGAAATGTCACCAGGAGTTAAAGAAAAAGCACTTTCTTCAAAGGCCGGAACCATTTCACCCTGGCCAAAGAAGCCAAGATCACCACCATTATCGGCAGAACCGGGATCTTGTGAATGAGCTTTAGCCATTTCAGAAAAATCAGCACCATTTTTAATTTTATCTAAAACAGATTGGGCTTCTGCCTTCAGTTTATCTTTTGTCGCTGTATCAGCATCAGTTGGCAGAGTAAATAAAATATGACTCGCTTTACGACGTTCCGGCTGTGTATATTGGAAGATATTATCCTGATAATATTTACTAATTTGTTCATCAGTGACTTGTTCATTGTTAGCCAGATCTTTACGTGAAATTTCAAGATAAGCCAATTTTACCTGTTCTGGATTTTTAAATTGATCTTGAAAATTTTGATAGTAGTTTTTAATTTCTTCATCGCTAATAGTAACGCTATCTACAAAATCTTCAGCTTTAATAATCGTATAGCTAATATCTCTTTTTTGTTTTATTAATTGAATAACACGTTTTACTTCAACATCCGAAACAAATGATGAACTGCTTATACCATCTGAAAATTGCTCTATCAATAATTGAGTGGCAACTGAATTACGATGATTAGACTTACTATAAGCGCTAGGTAGATAACGGTTATAGAGCTCTTCTGAGAATTTTCCATCTAACTGGAAATTAGCATCATTGCGTATTTGGTAATCTATTTGCTTTTTGCTTATTGTCAGGCCTGAATGATTCAAAAAATTAATTAAGGCTCGATTGTTAATTAGCTTTTCAAGTACAATCTGCTTAATGAGTGCATCATTAATCTGACCTTTATATTCCTTAGATTCATTTTGGACCGCATTTTGAAATTCCTGGACTGTTACCTTGTAGTCACCTACATTTGCAACAGCTGGATTTGCATCCGGTGTGATATAACTATTAATACCCCATAAGGCAAAAGGAATGGAAATTAAAATAACAATTACCCAGGCAAACCAGCCCGTCGCTCTTTCCCTGATACTATGTAATATCATGAATTTATCTCATTGAATTAATTTGAAACAAAATTCCATTCATAAACAAACATTATTTATAAACAGATGCAGAATAAACTTGAACTTCTTTATATATCATATTTATGAATAAAAGAAATCCAAAAAAAAAGCGCGTCAAAAACGCGCTTCTTATATATGGCGGAACGGACGGGACTCGAACCCGCGACCCCCTGCGTGACAGGCAGGTATTCTAACCAGCTGAACTACCGCTCCTAAATTTCAAATAAACCAGTTTAGATTGAATAATTATTTTGCTAAGCAGACATTAATAATGTCCTGTTAACGAAATGAATTTTTAATTTAAAACTGAATTTAAATGGTGGGTGATATAAGATTTGAACTTATGACCCCCGCCTTGTAAGGGCGGTGCTCTGACCAGCTGAGCTAATCACCCTTTTTTTTGACAAGCCCGTTCTTAACAAACCAAAGTTTATAAAAGGCTTATAAACGAATTTATAAACTTAATATAAACCTTTGTCTTCAAGCTTCCTGTCAAAAACTTCCTGTCAAAAAGAGTGGCTTAGTTTACCGCTTCTTTTAACGCTTTACCAGCTTTAAATGCAGGATTTTTAGATGCTTTTATCTGGATAGTTTCACCAGTACGTGGATTGCGTCCAGTTCGTGCTGCTCTTTCTCTAACTTCAAAAGTTCCGAAACCAATCAGTGTCACTGGTTCGTTACTTGCTAGTGAATCAGTAATTGCTTTAATAGTTGCATCCAATGCACGACCGGCCTGCGCTTTAGGTAAGTCAGCATTCTCAGCAATAGCGTTTATTAATTCAGATTTATTCACAAAAGTCCCCTTTTTAGTATCTAGAAAATTAAGTTCATTTTTGAATGATATAAAAAAATATAAAATCAATGAAATTAATGATGATAGATATAAGCTATAAAATTTATTTTATTATTTCACAAAAATGTTGTGTCACAATGGTTAACAGGCTTATTGAAGCAAACTTTATTGCTAAAATCTAGCTATATTTATAAATAATTTAAAATTTCTTTAAATTAAGGTTTAACCATAAAATTTGTTTATTTATTTAATGGTCAATATAAACAAATAAAACAAAGCCTTACAAAAACATCACAAAAATATCCATAAGCAAAAGTCCATTTTAAAAAAAATTAAAATGGACTGACTTGCGCAGAATTATTTTGCGAATAATTTAGAAACGATTAAAGTTAAAACTAGTGAGCCCTGATTGATGCTGATTTTTTTCCAGATTTAACCTTAGAAGCGCCTACAGATTCTTTGATTGGTTCTGGAGCATGAACAAGAGCAATTTGTAAGACTTCATCAATCCACTGAACCGGTTTTATATCAAGTTTTGATACAATGTTCTTGGGTAAATCAACCAAATCTTTTTTATTTTCGCTTGGAATAATAACCGTTTTTATACCGCTTCGTAATGCTGCTAATAGTTTTTCTTTAAGACCGCCAATGGGTAAAACTTCACCACGTAAAGTGATCTCTCCAGTCATAGCGACATCTGCCTTAACAGGTATTTCTGTCAATGCTGAAACTAAAGCTGTACACATACCAATACCAGCACTTGGGCCATCCTTGGGGATAGCGCCTTCAGGAACGTGTATATGGATATCTTTAGTTTCATAGGTTTCATGAGGTATGCCTAATACATCCGAACGACTGCGAACAACTGACATGGCTGCCTGAATGGATTCTTTCATAACATCACCAAGTTGTCCGGTAACACTGTTTTTACCTTTTCCTGGCATAACAGCAGTTTCAATGGTTAAGATTTCACCACCCACTTCAGTCCATGCCAGTCCGGTCACCTGTCCAATTTGATTTTCTTGTTCTACACTGCCGTAACGGAAGCGACGAACACCCAGGTACTTTTCAATATTACGACTGGTGACAGCAACTTTTTTTGTTTTCTTATCTAATAAGATTTCTTTAACAACTTTACGAGCAATTTTTGCAACTTCCCGTTCAATGCCGCGTACACCTGCTTCACGAGTATAATAACGTATAATGTCTCGAATGGCACCTTCACTAATACTTAATTCAGCGTCTTTTAAACCATTATTTTTTAACTGTTTAGGGATCAAATAACGAGAAACAATATTCAGTTTTTCTTCTTCAGTGTA
>WTAX01000252.1 GCA_013139395.1 Gammaproteobacteria bacterium
CGAATGATGTCTTAGGCAAGGATAATGAGGAACAGATCATCCGTAAAGAAATGATGCGGCCCGCTATTATACAAATGCTGCGTCGTATGAAAGCAATTGCTGAATAATTTGTAACTAGAAGCGTACTTTTTACAAAAAGCCTGTGGTTGCTTATTTTTCTGACTTTGATTGTCTGAGCGCAGCGAGTTTTCAAAGTTAGAAAAATAAGTGACCATAGGCTTAACACAAGTAATTAGAAATACTCTCTGAATAGTTACTTATTTTTTTTAGTAAAACCACCTATATCACAAGCTATTATGCAATTTAAATTCAAAGAATATAAATTTATTCAAATGGCGTGTACTGCACCCTGCTTAAATAATATTCCAGTATACCATTAGGGCCTTGTACCCGGATATCATCACCTTCTCTTTTATTTAACAGCGCCTGCGCCAGGGGTGAATCCATACTGATAAAGCCGAGTTTAATATCAAATTCATCGGGACCCACAATTCGAAACTGTTTTATATTCCCCTCTTCATCCTCTAATTCCACCCAGGCACCAAAAAATACTTTTTTAATATCATCAGGAATTCGATCCACTTCCACCATATCATCCAGTCGTTTAGACAGATAACGCACTCGTGAATCAATTTCTCTTAGCTGTTTTTTACCGTAAATATACTCTGCATTTTCGCTTCGATCACCCTGCGCTGCTGCTTCTGACACCGATTGTGTCACTACCGGACGCTTTTCTTTCCACAAATAACGTAATTCTTCCTCCATACGGGCTTTGCCTTGTGGAGTAATATATTTTGAAGATGGTTTGCGCGGTGGGCGATAACGTCCCATAAATTACAGATTCCTCTTAACAGGTCATTTATTCACTCTAAAATGAGATAGAATGATGATTTACAGACAAATTGATTTTACTTGCATTTAAAAACATGATAACAATCACTATATAATAAAAATAAAGTCAGAAATAGTCTTAGACTGGTGTATTATAAGTACAATGAACTGTTTGTCCTATGAGTGGTCTACTTTCTATAATATATGCAATGTGTACCGTTAATTATAAAAGCTACTCTTAAAGTCAAATTCCCACAAAATAAGATAAGAAGTGAACTATGTCCAAATTTTTAAATTTATCATTGAAAGCACCGTTTAATACGTCGCCAATGTTGCTGTCTGGAATGCTGCTGTCCAGAGTGTTGCTATGCAAAACATTACTGATGATTGCTATTTGCACTGTACTTCTCAGTGTGCCGTTTTCTGCAATTGCCAAGGTCTATAATTCTGAGGAATATGTTCACCCTGTATCACCTGCGAAGGAACATGCAAAGCTTAGTTTTGTCATTGCCAAGCAGCTGCAGTATCAACACTATCGCCAAATGGTATTAGATGATGAATTATCCTCTAAAGTATTTGATGCCTTTTTAAAATCACTTGATCCTAATAGAACTTTTTTTCTTGCTGAAGATATTAAGAAATTTGAGAAATTTCGTTTTTTAATGGATAACAATTTTCGTCGTGGTGAGCTTGATAATGCCTTTAATACCTTTAACCTGTATCAGAAACGTCATGCAGAGCGCCTGGCCTACACTCTGAACTTATTAGAGAATAGCTATAGTAAACTTGATTTTAACAAAAACGAAGAGTTGACGATTGAACGAGAAGAACTGCCATGGCCTGCAAATAAAGAAGAACAAAACAAATTAACTCGTCAACAACTGAAAAACGTTATCATCAGTTTTAAATTAGCGGGTAAAGACGACAAAGAAATTCAGGAATTATTAATCAAACGCTATAAAAATCAAATCAATCGTATTAAGCAAACCAATAATGAAGATGCTTTTCGCATTTACATCAATGCCCTGGCTGAATCTTACGATCCTCATACTCAATACTTCTCACCAAGAATCTCTGAGAATTTTGACATTCAAATGAGCCTGTCCCTGGAAGGTATTGGCGCCATGTTACAAGCTGAAGATGGCTATACAAAGGTCAAGCGTCTGGTACCTGCAGGTCCTGCTGAAAAAGCAGGGCAATTAAAAGCAGGTGATCGTATTGTCGGCGTTGGTCAGGGTGTGGATGGTGACATAGTTGATGTTATTGGCTGGCGTCTGGATGATGTGGTACAACTGATCCGGGGTAAAAAAGGCACGACTGTCCGCCTGGAACTCATCCCGCAAAAAGCCAAAGATGAACATAAGACAAAAATAATTCAAATCGTTCGCAACACGGTCAAATTAGAAGAGCAGGCAGCAAAAAAAGAAATTATTGAAGTCACAGAAAATGGTCAGAAGAAAAAAATAGGTGTTATTGACATTCCTGCCTTTTATATCGATTTTAAAGCAGCACAGGCTGGTGATCCTAATTACAAAAGCACCACACGAGATGTCAAAAAACTGGTTAATGAATTAAAACAGGAAAAAATCGATGGCCTTATCATTGACTTAAGAAACAATGGTGGTGGTTCATTACAGGAAGTAAACACTTTAGTCGGCCTGTTTATTAAATCAGGACCCACGGTTCAAGTCAAAGCCGCTGATGGCCGCATTGCACAATTAAACGATGAAAGTGATGAAATCACTTATCAGGGGCCTTTGGCAGTTTTAGTCAACCGTTTAAGTGCTTCTGCTTCAGAAATTTTTGCTGGTGCCATCCAGGATTATAATCGCGGCCTTATTATCGGTAATCAGACCTTTGGTAAGGGCACCGTTCAGGCCCTACAGCAATTAGAACAGGGCCAGATAAAATTAACTCATGCTAAATTTTATCGTGTTTCAGGCGATAGTACACAAAATCTGGGCGTGCTCCCTGATCTGATGTTTCCCGCCCTTTATGACAAGGAAGATATCGGTGAAAGCTCACTGCCTGAAGCATTACCCTGGGATCAGGTAAAAAATGCAGATTACAACAATTTACCAACGGTAAAAGCTATTTTTCCTGCACTAAAAAGCAAACATGAAAAGCGTATTGTAGCCAATCCTGACTTTCAATATATTCAGGAAACTCTTGCCCGTATCGAAAAGAAGAAAGGACAAAAAACCTTATCTCTCAACTTCAAAGTACGAGAAAAAGAATATAAAGAATCTCGCCAGGAACAATTAGAAATTGAAAACAAACGTCGAATTGCCAAAGGTGATAAGCCCTTTAAGAACATTAAAGAATTAGATGACGAAGATGATATTTTAGGC
>WTAX01000126.1 GCA_013139395.1 Gammaproteobacteria bacterium
GACACTAATGCCTACCGCTGCAGAGTTGTCACAACACGTTAAAGCGTTACATAAAATACTTAACTATCATAATCATCGTTATTATGTGCTTGATGATCCTGAAATCCCAGACAATGAATATGATAAAATTTTCCGGCAATTAGAAGACATAGAAAAAGACTATCCTGAATTAATTACTCTGGATTCACCAACACAACGGGTTGGTGGTAAAGTGCTGGATAATTTTGAGCAAGTCACTCATCAGATGCCAATGTTGTCACTTTCTAATGCTTTTAGTTCTGAGGAGATTGAAGAATTTTTACAGCGTATTGATGATCTCTTAGAGCATAATGAATTTGCTATTGTTGCTGAACCTAAACTTGATGGACTTGCTATCAGCCTGCGTTATGAAAATGGACTTTTAGTTCAGGCTGCAACCAGGGGGGATGGACAGACAGGTGAAAATGTTACTCAGAATGTTAGAACTATCCAATCAATCCCATTACGTTTACGTGGTGTCAATTATCCAAAAATTCTAGAAGTTCGCGGCGAAGTATTTATGCCCAAAAAAGGCTTTGCTAAACTCAATGAGCTGCAAATAAATAAGGGTGATAAAGCCTTTGCGAACCCTAGAAATGCAGCCGCCGGTAGTTTACGTCAACTGGATTCTAAAATTGCCGCTTCACGTCCTCTTGATATGTTTTGTTACAGCATTGGTGTTGTTGAACAAACTCATCCCGATGAGCCAATCAAGGACAGCCATAGGCAAATTCTTAAACAATTGCAAAGCTGGGGTTTTGCAGTCAGTCCAGAAGTAAAAAAATTATCATCCTGGCAAGAGTGTATTGAGTATTATGATTCAATTCTCGCACGTCGTTCAGAGCTGCCGTATGAGATTGACGGCGTTGTTTATAAGGTTGATAATATTGCGCAGCAGGAAAAGGCCGGATTTATTTCTCGTGCACCAAGATGGGCTATTGCCCATAAATTTCCTGCTGAAGAAGCAATGACCCGTTTATTGAATATTGACGTGCAGGTAGGGCGTACTGGTGCGTTAACTCCTGTGGCTCGATTAGAGCCGGTATTTGTAGGTGGTGTCACCGTGACCAATGCCACCTTGCATAATCAGGATGAGATTAATAGAAAAGATGTCCGAATTGGTGACATGGTGATAGTTCGTCGTGCGGGAGACGTTATCCCCGAAGTGGTAAAACCGGTTTTATCTGAACGTCCTGAACAGTCAATACCCTATACCATGCCGGATCATTGTCCTATCTGTGATTCACTGGCAGAGCGCATCAATGATGAAGCAAAATCTCGTTGTACCGGTGGTCTGTATTGTCCTGCACAACGTAAAGAGGCGATCAAACATTTTGCTTCACGCAAAGCTATGGATATTGATGGTCTTGGTGATAAGTTAGTTGAGCAGTTAGTAGATGCAGAACTGATACATGATATATCAGACTTGTTCCATCTCAATGATATACAGCTGGTTTCTATGGAACGCATGGGTGATAAGTCGGCTGAAAATCTTATTAAAGCGATAGAAAAAAGCAAAAAAACGACTTTAGCCCGTTTTCTATATTCTCTGGGTATCCGTGAGGTTGGTGAAGCCACGGCATTGTCATTGGCCAATTACTTTAAAACATTAGATCTCATAAAAACAAGCCAGTCAGAAGTACTACAGGAAGTACCCGATGTTGGACCTGTAGTGGCACATAATATTGAGACTTTTTTTTCTCAGCCTCATAATGAAGAAGTTATTAATAAATTAATAGCTTCAGGTATTCACTGGCCTGAAATAATAGCAAAAGAGTCTAATGAACTGCCTCTGGCAGGCAAGGTCATTGTTCTCACCGGTTCACTTTCACTACTCAATCGAAATGAAGCTAAAGCCCGACTAATTGAGCTTGGAGCTAAAGTCAGTGGTAGTGTTTCAAACAAAACTGATTTAGTGATAGCGGGTGAGAAAGCCGGATCTAAATTAAAAAAAGCAGAAGAACTTAAGATAGAAATCATGGATGAAGCAGGTATGATGGCCTTATTTGAGTCAAACTAGCATGCAAACGTATGGTAAAAAAAAGTTTGTTAGTTTGCGCAATAAGCAATTATTATTTCATCTGCGCATTGTTGTCATCTTAGTTGTCATCTTATCTACCATCATATTCTCAAATTCTAGCGTTTATGCTTCAGAAATCAATCTCAGCCGCTCAAAACTGGTGCAATTAGCCTTACACCTCGAAGTCGCTGATAAGCAAAAACAATATGATTTTTCTCGGATTGCATTGATTGAAATGTATCACACCTATCAATATGAGTTACAGCGCTCATTGACACACTTAGGCAAAACATTAAAAAAAAGAGCTAAAGTCAGAAGCTGGCGTTTTGCAACTCAATCTTATCTGGAAACGATAAATAACTATTTATATTTAATGGATTCAGGTTCCGACTTTAGTTTTTTTATAAGCAAACAAAATAAGATATTTCTAATAATTGGTGATGTACCTGTTATTATCACCGGCCCTAATTCAGGTGCAGATAAACAAATTGAAAAAAATATTGTGGAACAGTTTTGCCTGCAATATGATTGTCGTGAATATTTTGAAAAAACTCATTA
>WTAX01000158.1 GCA_013139395.1 Gammaproteobacteria bacterium
AGCCTATTGGGATAAGTTTGAATTTCCGCAGATATTACCGGATTATTTTTCAGCTGAAGGCTGGATGCTGTCAACCTGGTGGTATAAACCCCAATACCGAAACACAGAGTATCAGACAGCAGGCTCATCTGCTGATGCAGCGTCAAAAAAAAATTAGGCTTATAAAAAGTTAATTACTTATGTTTTATTATATAGTTAAACGATTACTGCTCATGATCCCCACTTTATTTGGTGTCATGCTCATTACCTTTGCCATTACTCAGTTTGTGCCGGGCGGGCCTGTTGAACAATTGGTTGCCCAATTGACCGGACAGGATCAAATGACTGAAGTCGGCAGTACTGCCAGTGAATTATATCGTGGTGCAGAAGGTCTGGATAAAGAACGTCTGGATGAAATTAAGGCGCTATATGGTTTTGATAAACCTCCTGTAGAGCGTTTTGTTACCATGATGGCTAATTATATTCGTTTTGATTTTGGTGAGAGTTACCATCATCATCAGTCAGTAACAGAGTTAATCGTTGATAAACTGCCGGTTTCAATCAGTCTGGGCATGTGGACGTTTTTTATTACTTACCTGACCTGTATTCCGTTAGGTATAGCTAAAGCAGTAAGAGACGGCACTCGATTTGATGTGATTTCCAGTACCATTGTTTTAGTGGGTTATGCAATTCCAGGGTTTGTGCTGGCAATTTTACTGCTGGTTTTATTTGGCGGCGGTAGTTTTTTTGATGTTTTTCCACTCAAAGGACTGACGTCTGATAATTGGGATCAGCTCAGTTGGTTTGGCAAAACAACGGATTATTTATGGCATATGGTACTCCCCATTATTTCTTCTGTGATTGGTAGTTTTGCTGTGATGACCATGCTGACAAAAAACAGCTTCTTAGAAGAAATACGTAAAAATTATGTGGTGACAGCCAAAGCAAAAGGTTTAAGCAGTAATCAGGTGTTATATAAACATGTCTTTAGAAATGCTTTAATTCCTTTAGTGACCGGATTTCCTGCTAGTTTCTTAGCCGCTTTTTTTGCCGGCAGCTTATTGATAGAAACCATTTTTTCACTGGATGGTTTGGGTTTATTGTCCTATGAGTCCATTGTGCGACGTGATTATCCCGTGGTATTGGGCTCACTTTTTTTGTTTACCTTATTAGGCTTGTTTACTAAGCTCATCACTGATCTGTCTTATGTGTTGATTGATCCTCGTATTAAATTTGATTCAGCTAAATCAAGCTAGGAGGGGATATGACAACTCAACAATCTATTGAACAATTACTTAATTTATCACCCCTGCAACGTGCCTGGATGCGTTTTAAAAATAATCGCCGTGGTTATTATTCCCTATGGATCTTTATCGTGATTTTTGGGGTGAGCTTATTTGCTGAATTAATCAGTAATGATAAGCCGTTAATTATACAATATGAGCAGCAATACTACTTCCCGCTTTGGAATGATTATCCCGAAACGACGTTTGGCGGTGATTTTGTCACCATGACGGATTATAACGATCCCTATATCAGAGAAAAAATACTGGCTAATGGTAACTGGGCAATTTATCCCATTAATAATTATCGCTATGATTCCATTAATTACTTTGCCGAATTACCCAATCCGGCAAGGCCTTCAGCACAAAACTTTTTAGGTACTGATGATCGTGGCAGAGATGTACTTGCTCGTTTGATCTATGGCTTTCGTTTATCTGTTCTTTTTGCACTGGTGTTGACGGCTATTGGTGTTGTTATTGGTATTATTGTCGGTAGTATTCAGGGTTATTTTGTGGGCAAAATAGATCTGATCACGCAACGCATTATAGAAATCTGGAGCTCTATGCCAGAGCTCTATCTACTTATTATTTTTGCATCCATCTTCAAGCCTAGTATTGGCCTGTTAATTATCCTCTTATCAATGTTCGGCTGGATGGGCTTATCCGATTATGTCAGGGCAGAGTTCTTACGTGGGCGAAATCTGGATTATGTCCAGGCTGCCCGTTCAATGGGTGTTTCTAATGTGGGAATTATGTTCAAACACCTTCTACCCAATAGCATGGTACCGGTTTTGACATTTTTACCGTTTCGTATCAGTGGTGCTATTTTAGCTTTGACCAGTTTAGATTATCTTGGGCTCGGCGTACCACCATCTACCCCGAGTTTGGGTGAATTATTATCTCAGGGTAAAGACAATATCGATGCCTGGTGGCTTTCTATGACCACCTTTTCAGTGCTTGTCGGCACTTTAGTGTTATTAATTTTTATAGGTGAAGCCTTACGTGAGGCACTGGATACTCGACGTGGATAATATGAACAAACAAAACAGTATTCTTGAAATTAAAGATTTGAGTGTTGATTTTGATACACTAGCCGGATCTGTTAATGTCGTTCGTGATATTAATTTTTCACTGGCTGCGGGTGAAACCATGGCGCTGGTTGGGGAATCAGGCTCAGGAAAATCCGTTACCGCCATGTCGATATTACGTTTACATGATGAAGAAAAAGTGAACTATAGCTCAGGCTCGATTTCTTTTCTTGGAAATAACTTATTGGGCACTGATGAAAATAATATAAAAGCAGTGCGTGGTAGTAAAATTTCAATGATTTTTCAAGAACCCATGACCTCTTTAAATCCTACTTTCACTGTAGGTGATCAAATTATGGAACCCATGCTGATTCATAAGGGGATGAGCAAACCGGCAGCTAAAAAACGGGCCATTGAATTAATGGAATTAACCGGCATTCCCGATCCTCACTATCGTTTTGATGCTTTTCCTCATCTTTTATCGGGTGGGCAACGTCAGCGCATGATGATTTCCATGGCGCTTGCTTGTGATCCGAAGTTATTAATTGCTGATGAACCCACAACTGCTTTAGATGTGACAGTGCAGCTGCAAATATTACTCTTATTAGAAAAACTTAAAAAAGAGTTTTCTATGGCGGTATTAATGATCTCTCATGATCTTAATCTGGTAAAGCGTTTTGCTGATCATGTCTGTGTGATGCAGGAAGGTAATATCGTTGAACAGGGAAGGGTGGACGGCTTATTTAATGATCCACAGCATCCCTACACTATTAAATTACTTAATAGTGAACCGGAACGAATTATTCCCGATGGTGAGACTCAAGCATTACGAGATAATAAAGAATTGCTTTCAGGACATCACTTAAAATGTCATTTTACCAGTACTAAGGGATTTTTTCGCAGGACATCAAATACAGTCAAAGCAGTTGATAATATTGATCTGGTGCTTAGAGAAGGTGAAACATTAGGTATAGTGGGTGAGTCTGGTTCAGGCAAATCGACCTTAGGTCGATGTTTACTTAAATTAGAAAATTGTTCCGGGGAAATTTATTTTGATCAAAAACAAATTGATCACTTAACACATACTGCTTTACGTCCTTTGCGCAAAGAATTTCAGGTTGTTTTTCAAGATCCCTATTCTTCACTATCACCGAGAATGACCATTGAACAGATTGTTGGTGAAGGATTACAGATTCATTTCCCACACTTGAATAAAGAACAACGCAGGGAAAAAATACAAAAGGTACTGCTTGAAGTGGGCTTGGAGGAAGATATTCTCTGGCGCTATCCCCATGAATTTTCAGGAGGACAGCGACAGCGTATTGCAATTGCTCGTGTGGTTATTCTTGAACCTAAACTGATATTACTCGATGAGCCAACCAGTGCGTTAGATGTTTCCGTACAAAAACAGGTTCTCGTTTTATTAAGAGAATTGCAGGAACGTCATAAAATTTCTTACTTGTTCATCACTCATGATTTAAAGGTAATTGAAGCCGTAGCACATCGTATTATGGTGATGAAAGACGGCAAAATCATCGAAACAGGTGAAACAAATGATATTTTTAAGGCGCCAAAAGAAACCTATACACAAAACTTGCTCACGGCATCACTTTTTAAAGATGTTGGTGGTGAAAAGCTTAACGCTTAATTAAATAAGTGTTCCAACACGTGAATATTCTTTATTTAACATCCGCATCCAAGCTTGCCATTCATTATTGTGCTCGGACTGCGTCAAATCGCCCAATAATAAATGACAAACTCGGATACTCAGTGTGCACCATTTAGGAACTGCCATTTAACATCAATAAAATACAATAAAAAATATTAAAATCTATAAAAATACACATAATTTGTGATATATTAGCAAAATAATAAAAAAAAGATGAATTAAGTTGCTGCCTGTTTATTAATTTGAAAAGAAATAATAATAATAAAATTCAGAATTACTGGAACTAAAGCATTTATCGGGATGATATAGTCTAATATCTTGATTCGTCATGTTGTTACTTTTTCAACTTAAAAAACCAAACCCCAAAACTGGAGAATTATTTTGTTTAAAAATATCCTTGCCTTAGTTGGCCTGGTGGCTATTATTGCATCCGGCGTTTTGTATATGAATGTTAAAAATACCCTGAGTGAATTTGATCCAGGTGCAACCAAAGCTTATACTGAACTGGTACAAAATATATTAAAGTATAAAGATGCTGCCAGTGCGACTGTCTGGCGTTTTCCTGTAGAAGAAGGTCTTACTGCGGATGATATTGAAAAAAGTTTAAAGAATATTGCTAATGAGCTTAATATTGCAAATGTTGGTGAATTACCACTTTCTTTAGACATTGCAGCAAAGACAGAGAAACCGTACCGTTTTGTGAAAATATTCCTGTTTTGTAACTCTTTAACAGCAGCACAGATGCTTGATTATAATGATGCGTTTTCAGCTTATTTACCTTGTCGTATTTCACTGGTTGAAGATAAGACCGGCAAATTATGGCTGTATTCTCTAAACATGGATCTAATGATTTATGGTGGAAAACCACTACCTCCAGCGTTAAAAGCTGAAGCAATAAAAGTAAAGACAATTATTCTTGAAATTATGGAACGTGCTGCTGAAGGGGACTTCTAAACAAAAAAACTAGAAAAATTGAATTAAATGTCCAATATCATTCATGATTATGGTCATTTAGTTTAATCCTTACCTGTCAGAGACTTGCACCCTGTATCATTGTATTTATTTTCCTAACTATTTCCCCAACTATTTTCCCAATAATGTCTTCATAATACCGCGCACAATCTGGCGACCCAATGAGCTGCCAACGGAACGTAAAATACTTTTTGTAATTGACTCAGCATAGCTTTGACGGTTTGATGTGCGAGGTTTTTTTTCTGCTTTGGCTTTTTCCAGAGCTTCTTTTTCCAGTAAATCTGCTTCCATGCGCTGTTGTGCACGTTCTTTAAGGATCTCATAGGCTGATTCACGATCGATGTCATCATCATAGCGTCCTTTCATGGGGGAGCGCTTCATAATTTGTTGACGTTCTTCTGTCGTTAATGGGCCGATGCGTGATTCAGGAGGACATATTAATACTCGTTCTACAGGTGTCGGGGCACCATTGTCATCAAGTACTGAAACAAGCGCTTCTCCTGTTTTTAGTTCAGTAATAGCACTGCGGGTATCGAGTTCCGGGTTCTCTCGAAAGGTATCTGCGACTAATTTTACATTTTTCTTATCTTTTGGTGTAAATGCGCGTAGTGCATGCTGAATCTTTGTACCTAATTGTCCCATAATGTCTTCCGGGATATCCAAAGGGCTCTGGCTGATGAAATAAACGCCAACACCTTTGGAACGTATGAGACGTACAACTTGTTCTATTTTATCAATAAGAGAGCGGGGTGCACGATCAAATATAAGATGTGCTTCATCAAAGAACAGTACAAGTTTAGGCTTTTCGGCATCACCAACCTCAGGTAATTGTTCATATAATTCAGCAAGTAACCAGATTAGGAAAGAGGCATAGACTTTGGGTGACTGGTGCATCAGTTTAGTGACATCCATGATGCTGATCACACCCTGACCGGAAAAATCTGTGATCATAAGGTCGTCTAATTTTAATGCCGGCTCGGCGAATAAATTTTCACCGCCTTGCTGTTCCAGAACGAGCAAACGTCTCTGTATAGCTCCAAGACTGGAACTACTGATATTACCGTATTCTACTGACAGGGTTTTGGCATTTTTGCCCATCCATGAGAGCATGCTGCGCAGATCTTTTAAATCAAGTAGTAATAAGCCCTCATCATCTGCTATGGCAAAAGCACTATATAAAATACCGCCTTGTACTTCATTGAGTTCTAAGAGATTGCTCAATAATAGAGGACCCATTTCTGAAATGGTGGTGTGCACGGGATGACCATTTTCGGCAAAGAGATCCCAGAACAAACTGGGATTAGCATGGTTGGCATAGTTTTCAATTTTTATAGTATCAATTCGGGACTGAATTTTTTCATTCATTGTTCCGCTTGCGGCAAGCCCGGATAAATCTCCCTTCACGTCAGCAAGAAAAACCGGTACACCAATTTTTGAAAAATTTTCTGCTAGTATTTGCAGAGTGACTGTTTTACCTGTACCGGTTGCACCGGCAATCATTCCGTGTCGATTAGCTGTTTTAGCTGAGAAATTGACCTGTGTTTTATCATTGCCGCCAATTAAAAAGTTAATACTCATATTGCCATTCCTTGGTAAGGGTGAAAATAAATCAGTCGCTTATTAAATTTAAAAAACGTTGCTGCAGATCATTATCTTGTGAATAATTACTGAATTCATACCATTGGCATTGCAGCTCATAGTTTGATTTATTATCACTTGATGAATCCTGACTGCCGCTTTGTCCAAGATTTGAATTGAGTAATTCAACTTGTTTTTCCATTCGTGCCTGCTGGAATTGAGAAGGAGAATCTTTACCTAGTAATATCTCGTATTTGAGACAAAAGTCATTTTTAAGATAAAGTTCTGTTTCTATAAGCGCTGTTTTGTCTGTAGTAATTGCTTCCAGAGCATTAATAAAACGCTGTTTGAGTTGTGGTTTGTTTAGTGGATTTTTTTCAAATACAGACCATTGTTCATTAAATTGCTTGATTGTTTTGTCATTGATGTCATTTAATAATTCTATCTGAGTGCAGAGTTCGGCTTTATTGATGAGTAATTCAAGTTTTAGTTTTTGTTGCTCTATTATCAGCCCCTGAACTTTTTCCTGGTAAGTCTCCAAGGCTATAGCATAACGTTTGGAAACATCCTGACTTAATGATTTTGCTTGTGGTCCGAGTTCTTGCCAAAGTGTTTTAATATCGTTATAGGCATTTTCAAGATCAGATAAACTGAGTGGCTGTTGATTCAGAGCTTCAAGGTTTTCACAAACTGCTTCTTTCTCTCTAAGCTTTTCAGTATTGAGATTATTTTTTTGTTCGATATTTTCCTGACGCTTATCAAAAATAGTATCACATGCTTTACGGAATTTTTTCCATAGTTTGTTTCGTTGATAGGATGAAACAGGACCTATTTTTTTCCATTGTTTTTGATAATCTTTGGCTTTATTGATTGCTCCGGAAAGATCTTCATCAATTATTTCGTGTAATGCTTCTACTTTAATAATGAGATTAAAAAATTGATCTTGATTTATTTGCCAGACTTTTTTCAATTCATTGCGAATAATATCAATGGTTTTATCAAAATGCTTATTGATGGATTTGTGATCTTTTCGTTCGACAAAGCCAATGGCTGCCCATTCTTTGCGAGCCTGTTTGGTGATTTTATCGACTTGAATCCAGTCAATTGAATGATCGATCTCATCATTGTCAGCCGTAGGCCAGTTCATACTTTTTATATAATCTTCTAACTGCTGACAAAGTGCCTGTTTTGCTTTGAGATTGTCCTGACGAATAGCGGTCTGTTTATCGATATAGGGGGTGCATTGCTCATAGGCAAGATTACAGGCAGTGTTAAAATGCTGCCACAAATCTTCTTGTGTACGACTGCGCATTTTTTTCCATTGCCGGCGTAATTCTTTTACTGCAAAAGTAATATCAGGATAGTCTTTATCCAGTGTCTTCGAATTTTTAGCTTGTTCAACAAGTTGTTCCGCTTTTAATAGCAGATTTTCACGTTCGTTATCATGTGCCCAATTACGCCATGAAGATAAGTCACCTAATTGAGATTGTATCTGCTTAAGTTCATTTTGATAGTTTTGTTTCTCAATGTTTGAAATAACAACTGATTTCTCGATGAGTTTAAGTTCATCGTGTAATAATTTTTCTGCCTCTGAAACATGTCCGTCTGCAAGCATATTCTTTATTGTTTCAGTACTTTTATTGAGTTTGTTTTTTAGATCCTGTGCATGATGTTGTTGAATGTGTAGTTGTTCATTTAATTTATGTATAGCTGTCTGAAACTTGTTTTTATGTTGTTCAATATCATCAGTTGAAATGGTATTGCTATCCAGTTGTTGATTAAATTTATTTTGTAAAACTGAAATTGTTTTTTCTAAAATAAACCCGGATTTATTCAGCATACTTTCTGCTTGATCGGTTAGACGTGTGATTATTTCTAGGCTATTGGTATTAGTTTTTTGCGATGTATCGGTTTTTGTATCGGCCAGATCAAGAATTGCCTGAAATTTTGAGTTGTATGACGTTGTTATATCATCATGCAGGATTGTTTTTATAATGATATCCCATTCCTGACTGAGATTAAAAATTATTTTCTTTCTGCTCTCAATGAGATCCCGTTCAGATTCATTAGTATCTTTAATATTAAGAAGGTCATCCACTGCATTTGATAAATTATTCAGTAATCTATCAAGATTTAAAATAGCTTCATGTTCTTTTTGTTGTGCTAGTTCCAATTCATCCATGCTATTGATAATGCCTGAACAAATTGAATGATATCTTTGCGTAACTTCGGGATCTGCAAAGTTCTGAATCTCACTCCAGCGGGTGACATAATTTTCAAATGTGGTCTTTTCCTGAAGTAACAGATTTCGTTTGTGAAGTTTTTCAAGTTTATTACAAATATCAACGACTTCTTTAGATAGTAGTGCCGGGCGTTCCTCATCTTCGATGATGCGATCAAGTTTACTTTTAATTATTTTGTAAACACGTTTGTCTTTACGACGAGAATTTTTAGCGACTCGTTCCAGAGTAGAACGTTTAGCGATTTGTTGAGCTGCAAGTTGTCTGTTCTGTGCATTTTTGTCATTTAGAGCAATATTACCAAGGAGTGGATCACGACTTATTTTTTTTATAGTCAGTTCCCGAAGAGCTGCTTCATCGGCATTTTCTGCAACAAATTCCAGTAATGCTGAATTACGACTGCCACGTATCATCTTTTCCCGGACATCATAGTCAGGAACAGGATGTTTAAGGCCAGAAAGTAATTGAAAAAGGCGATTTTGTGCTGCTTGTTTAACGACTTCATTAGTCCCTTTCATGATAATAATTTGCAGCATATCAAGATCATGAAGCTTATTTGCAGCGATAGCACGAATGGATTCATCAGGATCATTCAGTGCAATATCATTTAATCTGTCTTGATCACTGACGGGTATATTCTGCACTGCTTTTTTTCGAATATCCGGGTTTCTGCTGTGTGATTTGTCTTTGGTGAATGTATTGATAAGTGGTTTGAATAGTTTTTTGAAAACCATAATTAATTACCTAAATTGTCATGCATCATGTTTACAACATGAGCTGTAAAAAATAAAAGTCCAGACGCACTTTAATGTGATAGCTGCTCGTATTATAAGCATTAAAATCACTTTAACAGGGTCGGAAGAGTAACAATGAGTTACCTTACAAATATCTCTTTTAATCACTGCTTGTTAAATACAGTTAAATACAATAGAGTCGTTAAAAGAGCAGTACAAACAGCTAAATAACTGTTCCAAAATAGTGAGCATTATGCGCATCAGAACCTGTCATTCATTATTGGGCTCATATTGTCATAAAATCACCAAATAATAAATGACAGGTTCTGATGCTCCGAGCATACCCTTTAGGACAAGCTCCTGGTTATAGTGCTGTTAATTTTTCTAACTGTTCGGTCAGACTATTTAATATAGATTGAGTATCCGAAAGTTTTTTCCGTTCTAAAGCAACGACGTTTTCAGGCGCACGGCTAGTAAAGTTTTCATTGGCTAGTTTATTCTCAAGTTTGACAATGAAACCCTGATTAGAATCTATTTCTTTGTTGAGTCTTGCGCGTTCTTCCTCGATATTAATCAGTCCTGCCATAGGGATCAGTAGTTGCATTTCACCCACTAATGCCGTTGCAGACTCAGGAACATTATCATCTTTTTCAACCCATTGAATGGCTTCTAAACGGGCAAGATTTTTTAGCATCAATTCATTTCTGGATAGTCTGTCTTTATCTAAAGAAGCGCCATTTTGTAACAATACCGTTAATGGTTTTCCGGGCTTTATGTCATAGCCACTGCGGATTTGACGTATACCCAGAACGAACTGCTGTAACCAGCTCATTTCATCGAGTGCTGATTGATCAATCTTATCAGTATCAGGCTCAGGGTAAGCTTGCAGCATAATCGTATCTTGTGAGATACCAGCCAATGGTGCAACTCGTTGCCAGATTTCTTCTGTAATATAGGGCATGATAGGATGAGTCATGCGTAATAATGTTTCTAATACATTGATGAGGGTATGGCGAGTACCGCGCTGCAGTGCTTCTTTTTGTAGAGTATCACTATTGTCATTTTCTTTAGAAGCCAACACTGATTTTGATAATTCTAAATACCAGTCACAGTATTCATTCCAGGTAAATTCATAAATTGCCTGAGCGGCCAGATCAAGTCGATAGGTATTTAGTGATGCAATAACTTGTTTTTCAGTTTCCTGCAGGCGAGAAATAATCCATTTATCAGCTAAACTAAAGCTCATTTTACTATTTTTTTCGATACCGCAGTCATGCCCCTCAGTGTTCATTAATACATAACGTGAGGCATTCCATAGCTTATTACAGAAATTACGATAACCCTCAATACGTCCCATATCGAACTTAATATCACGCCCTGTAGTGGCTTGAATTGCAAAGGTAAAACGTAAAGCATCAGTACCAAAAGAGGGGATGCCGTCTTTGAATTCTTTGCGTGTTGACTTCTCAATTTTTTTAGCCATTTGCGGCTGCATCATACCCTTAGTGCGTTTTTCAACTAAGGTTTCAAGATCGATGCCGTCAATTAAGTCTATCGGGTCAAGTACATTGCCTTTGGATTTAGACATTTTGTGGCCATGTGAATCTCTGACTAAGCCATGAACATAGACTTCTTTAAAAGGAACCTGCCCGGTGAATTTGAGCCCCATCATGATCATTCTGGCAACCCAGAAGAAGATAATATCAAATCCTGTGACTAACACAGTAGTAGGATAAAAAGTGTCTAGTTCAGGTGTCTTTTCTGGCCAGCCCAATGTTGAGAAGGGCCAAAGTGCTGAGGAGAACCAGGTATCCAGTACATCTTCGTCTTGTTTGAGTTTAATGCTGTCATCTAATTGATATTTTTTTCTAACTTCCTGTTCGTCCCGTGCAACATAGACTTTGCCATCTTCATCATACCAGGCTGGAATACGATGCCCCCACCAGATTTGACGGGATATACACCAGTCTTCAATATTATTCATCCATTCATAATAGGTATTTTTCCAGTTATCAGGTACAAAACGAATATCACCATCCTGAACGGCCTTGATGGCGGGCTCTGCTAATGGTGCAACCTTTACGTACCATTGATCGGTTAAATAAGGTTCAATGACAGCACCTGAACGATCACCGCGTGGTACCATTAAACGGTGGTCTTCAATTTTATCAAGCAGGCCTGCTGATTCTAAATCTTTAATGATTTCTTTTCGGGCAACATAACGATCCATGCCTCGATATTTCTCAGGGGCGTCGTTATTGATAGCGGCATCAACGGTAAAAATATTGATTATAGGTAAATCATGGCGCTTACCCATTTCATAGTCATTAAAATCATGAGCGGGAGTTATTTTGACACAGCCGGTGCCAAATTCAGGATCAACATAATCATCGGCAATAATAGGAATTTCACGATCGGTAAGTGGTAGTTTAATGGTTTTACCAATCATTGATTTAAAACGTTCATCATCAGGGTGTACGGCAACAGCACTATCACCCAACATGGTTTCCGGACGTGTGGTGGCAACAATAAGCTCACCACTGCCGTCACTTAATGGATAACGCATGTACCAGAAGTGACCGTTTTCTTCTTCGGAGAGTACTTCTAAATCAGATACTGCAGTGTGTAATACCGGGTCCCAGTTGACCAGACGTTTGCCGCGGTAAATAAGATCTTCTTCGTGGAGCTTAACAAAGACTTCTTTAACGGCATCAGACAGACCGTCATCCATAGTAAAGCGTTCACGCTGCCAATCAAGAGAGGCACCCATGCGTCGAAGTTGTTTGGTAATCGTGTTGCCGGAATGTTCTTTCCAATCCCATATTTTTTCAATAAAAGCGTCACGGCCAACATCATGACGAGTTTTTCCTTCACTATTGATAATGCGCTCAACAACCATCTGAGTGGCGATGCCCGCATGATCGGTACCAGGCTGCCAAAGCGTATTGTCGCCCTTCATACGATGATATCGGGTCAGAGTATCCATTATAGTATCCTGGAACGCATGACCCATGTGCAGGCTGCCGGTGACATTGGGCGGTGGAATCATGATGCAATAACTATCGTTATCTTTGGCACTGCTGTCTGGCTTTGGTGAGAAATAGCCATTACTTTCCCAGGTTTCATACCAACGTTGTTCAATTGCATGAGGATTGTATGTTTTTTCCATAGTGGAGGATTACTCTTTTAAAAATTTGGCGGTTCGATAAATGTTTTTCAGTCTGATTGTGTTGTATAAGATGAAAAAATGACGGTAAATATGGCTTGATATTATAGACTTATCTTAGGGGAAAGGTAATACTTTTGTGCATAAGTCTGCAGCTGTTTGCCCTGTTTTTTAAATTAAGGTCTTACTTTTTAAAAAAAGCATCAATTTCGTTTTTCATTGACTCCAGCAGCTTGATTTTTAATTCACTCACTGATTTTTCAATCTGTATGCTCAATTTGTTGCTTAAATCAATTTTAAGTTTTTCTATTTGTGCATGGTCAACTTCTCTGGTTATTGAAGCAACTTGTTCTTCAAGCTCTTTTTTAGAGTGCGTAAAATCCATAAGATCAAATTGCTCATCATCAATATCCATGGCACTTAAATCTTTTTCATCGACAACAGTAATAGTGCCATCCAGAGTAGGCAGAAATGTAGAAGTTGAGTCATCATCTATCACTGAACCAGAGACAGTAGTGGCATCAATATCAGAATTTAAGTTGATACCTTCTTGATTCAACAAGCCCTTAAGATCACCCATTGCAGAGCTGAATTTATTATCTTTATTGTTCACTATCGCTTAATACCAATTTTTATTAACCTAGAAT
>WTAX01000401.1 GCA_013139395.1 Gammaproteobacteria bacterium
ATGGTGATGCTCATAATACCCCCCCGCATATGGTGAATTATCGCGCTAACTTATTTGCTTTACAAAATGTCGGTGTGACAAAAGTCATTGCTGTTAATGCAGTGGGCGGTATTCGTGATGATATGAGCCCGGGCAGTCTCGTTATACCGGATCAAATTATTGATTATACCAGCAGACGAATTAATACTTTTTTTGAAAAAAATCTTAGTCATGTAACACATATTGATTTTTCATATCCTTATAGTACCAAGCTGCGTCAGTTGATCCTGGATACTGCAAAAAAAGAAACGATTGAAGTAATTAAAGAGGCGACATATGCTGCGACTGAAGGGCCAAGGCTCGAAACGGCGGCTGAAATTCAGCGTCTGAAACGTGATGGGTGTGATATTGTCGGTATGACGGGTATGCCTGAGGCGTCTTTAGCAAGAGAGCTGGAGATGGATTATGCTTCAATTTGTGTCAATGCTAACTGGGCAGCCGGTTTAAGTAATGAACTGATCACTATGGAAGCAATAGAGAAAAATCTGGAAGGCGGCTTAGAAAAAGTACGTGACTTACTTGCAGCAGTATTAAACACAACGGTTTAACCTAAATAAATCACTTGAACCGTAGTGAGGGCGATCAAGTGATTTATTTAGGTTTAATACTGCTCTTTATAATTAAGCCAATGACTACTCGCTGTCACTGACTGATGTAGTAAATGGTGTTACGTAAACCAGTAGTCCAAAAACAGGGTTGTCTATGTAATGCAGTTTACGACTGCGCATTTTACGATTTTGTTTGAACTGATAAACCTGATTGACACATTGATTTGCATCGAAACCTTCATCTGAATTCGTATCGTTAGTGCTAAGCTCTGCGGCTTTATCTTCTTCTAATTTGCCTTTTTCTAATTGAGAAGTGCCATTTTCTAATTGCTCATCCAGGGCTTTATCATCAGTTTGTTCTGTCAGGGGAGGCTTTGTAGTATAAACACACTCAGAGGCCTTAAGATCAACCTGCATGTGCAGGTATCGAGACACATACAACTTAAGATTACCATCAGGTATCAGGCTATCAGAAAATTGATTTGCTGTGATTCGAATAGGTAAAGCTCTATTTTTAGATAAAGAGCGCTGGGTCCAGCCAAAGTGAGCTAATAGCTTATAATTTTTTGAATAACGCAGATGAGCAGCTGAATCTGATAATTTATAATTTTCAGAGGATAGCGCAGCAATGCCGTTTCTTAGCGGTAGAAAACGCTTGTTTTGCATATCGTATTCGGCTAAAGCAGGGATGTCATTACTGACCTGACTATTTTCAATAGCATTATTTGAGTAATCTGAAATACTATTATTGAGAATATCAGGTCTATTCCAGAACTCCTCCTGTTTTCCCTGTTCATTTAAATGTCTGAACAGAATGACCTCAACAATATAATATTGTTTTTCTTCAGGAGAAGTTTGCTCTGTTGTGGTCTGCTTATCGTCAATTTGCTCAGCAGGTGCTTTTTCTGCGCTCTTTTTTGCACCTTTTTCTGCAAATGCGGGCAGGCTTGCGGCAAAAATCAGAAAAAAACAAAAAAATGTTTTAAAAATAATAGGCATACTATGTGCTTTTGTCCTAATAAGTGTTTTATAAGCGATATATTATGCAAAATAGGGCAGGGGAAAGCTATACTAGAATGCGTAAATATAAAAATTATTGGATAATAGTCTCTATGAGTGTGATTAATGTTGTAAAAATGGGTGATCCTTTCCTGGCATTGACAGCAAAACCCGTCATTGATCTTCAAGGTGAAGCATTAGCAACGAATATTGCAAATATGATAGACACCATGAGGCACTATCAGGGCGTGGTCTTAGCCGCCCCGCAAATTGGACTGTCCCGGCGGATTATCGTGCTTGAAGTGGCTGATAACACACGTTACCCGCAAGCTCAGGCAATTGAGCTGGATGTGTTAATTAACCCCGAAATTGTACAGTTGTCAGAGCAAAACGAAGCAGGCTGGGAGGGCTGTCTCAGTTTGCCGGGTATGAGGGGACGTATTACTCGCTCAGTAAGCCTGACTTATCAGGCATTGAGTCTTACCGGGGAGTCAGTGGAAAAGACGGTACATGGTTTTCATGCGCGCATCATCCAGCATGAAATCGATCACCTTAACGGGATTTTATATCCCCAAAGATTAACTGACATATCAGACATTGGCTTAGAATTTGGTTTTGAAGATAGTCTGCCTGCTTTTCAACAGGCCAATCATTTAGATGTTAATTAAATTGAGATTGTAAAATGTGATCTGTAAATGATGTTCTTAGATAAAAACCACGTGGAAGTGTTTGTTTCCTTAGGCCATCCTGACCAATACCTGTTGTTACGACAGAAGCATTAGCGGCTTTTGGACGGATTTGTAAATGCTCACCAAGATGAGCGGTAATCGTTTCAACCTGCCCCAGACTGATAAGCTCCATAAATTCTTCCCAGTCATCCTTTAACTCTTGCATTTCCTGCTCAGAAGGTGACCAGATAAACCCCAGACCTACTTTACGTTCAGCGATTGGAATTGAGGGGGCAGCTTCAACAGGCAGCCAGAGAACTCGTGATAATTTATGAAAAACACAAGAATCCTCCCATGAAAGACCAATATGCTTAAGCAGGGGGACAGCACAGACAAACGTGGTTTCTTTTGGCTTATGATTGGCATTTAGAGGGATTGTTTTTAATTCGATACCCAGATTTTGAAAATCGGGTTCAGAGAGATTACCGGCAGAAGCACCTAAATGAACTTCGATGAGCTGGCCAATCCAGCCTTTATCGTGTTTTAAGTTTTCTGGTACAGGCCAATGAATTTCATTAGCGAGTTGAGATAGACTTTTTCCTGATAGTTCAATCACCCGAGATTTTAATTCAGTTTCAGTTTCAGGTTTTGGATATCTGGACATCGCCGTTAGACGGATTTAATAAGTAAAAAGACAAAACCTATAACCAATATCAATGGGATTAATACCGCAAGCCAATCATTGTTTGAAGCTTTGGGGCTGTTTTTTATCATGTCCTTTGCTCTTGGCAGCAAATAAACTAACATTAAAACAATGAGTAATGCTGAGAAAATTTTCATCCAATCCATAATTTAAATACCTTTGATTAATCGTTTGAGATTATGTGTTCTAAGAATTGAGTTTATATACTAATGAGGTTAGAGAAGGGATGTCTATGAAAGACTAAAACAATTGAATGACAGAATGTAAGGGTTTACTTTCTGTCATTCAGATGTTGGCTTTTGTTACACTTTTGTTTTACAAATAGTGCTTAATCGTCACTTAGAACACCTAGTAACATCAGCAGGTTAACAAAAATATTATATAAACTTAAATACAAGCCAACTGTTGCCATGATGTAATTTCTTTCGCCGCCATTAATGATGCGACTGGTATCATATAAAATAAAACCACTCATGATTAAGATGATAGCAGCTGAAAGAGCCAGTGATAATGCCGGGATTGCCATAAAAATATTAGCTAAAGCAGTAATTAATACTAATACCATACCAACAATCAGCATGCCGCCCATAAAACTAAAGTCACGACGGCTTGTTAATGCATAACCGGAAAGTGCTAAAAAAATCACTCCAGTACCGCCAAGAGACGTCATAATTAACTGACTGCCATTAGACATTTGCAAATAGTTATTCAGCATAGGACCTAAGCCCAGACCAAGTAAACCGGTTATGCCAAAGACCACACCAATACCGGCGGCACTGTTAGCTGTACGAGGTAATACAAACCAAATCAAACCAATTGCTCCGAAAGTAGCCACAAGCGGCATATAGCCCGGCAGCTCCATCTGCATTGAGATAAAAGCAGTTAACGCACTAAAAAGCAGCGTGACAGAAAGTAATGCATACGTGTTTTTAAGAACTTTGTTGGTTTCTAGAACAGATGTTTGCGTTTGTGCAAGTTCTACTGGTCGATTCATTGCTTATTAGCCTCCAGGCTTAATTGTAAAAACTTCTTATTGTAAAAAAGAGTATTATATTCGTAATATGCAATCTATGACATGAGAAATCAAGGAAAATTCAATTTATTTTACCTTAGCACTAGCATTAGCTGAAAAGGTTGTTTATAATCGCCTCACTTTTTAGACGGTGGGCTGGCAGAGCGGCTGAATGCACTGGTCTTGAAAACCAGCAAGGAGTTAAATCCTTCGGGGGTTCAAATCCCTCGCCCATCGCCAATTCTAAAAAGTATCAATTCCAGAACTAGTTCACAAAATCATAGCCCTCTCTCAAATAACATATAAAATACCTGTAAATATTTTAATTTATACTATGCTTCGTTTTACTGTGGTATCTTTTTTCTAAACAAGTTAAACTTTCCAAATTATTTCTATAAATTTAAACGATTAAAGTCAGATAACAGGCATAACCAATAATAAAGCCTTGGGGATTTCAGTGATAAAAGTATTACTAGTTGACGATCATGAGTTGGTCCGAACAGGGATAAGACGTTTAATTGAGGATATTAAAGGTCTTGAAGTTGCCGGTGAAGTCGAAACGGGTGAAGGCGCTATCGAATTTGCTAATGATGAGCATTTTGATGTAGTGCTGATGGATCTTAATATGCCTGGCATAGGCGGTTTGGAAGCAACCCGTCGATTGATTACCAAAGATAAACACCTGAAAATTATTGTTGTTACTATCCATGACAGTGAACCATTCCCGCAACAGTTGTTTAAAGCAGGTGCCATGGGGTATTTGACCAAGGGTTGTAATATTGATGAAATAGTACATGCCATCAAAGAAGTGTTTTATGGTCGACGTTATATCAGTGTGGATATTGCACAAAAAATGGCTATGAATATCCAGCCAGACGATGAAAATCCTTTTGATAAACTGTCTCAGCGTGAGATGCAAGTCATGATGATGAGCATGCAGGGTATGAAAGGGCAGAAAATTTCAGAGCAGTTAAATTTAAGTCCAAAAACTATTAGTACCTATCGTTATCGTTTGTTTGAAAAACTCAGAGTGACTAACGATGTTGAATTAACTCGTTTAGCCATGCAGTATGGCTTGATTGATGATACGATCTAATGATCCTCTAATACCGCCATGCAAAACATTTAGTCTAATAAATATATTTATATCTCCTCCCTTCGGGAGAGATTTATAGAACTCCATCTCCAGTTTTTAATGCTATATTCCATAGATGTCTGATAAACCAAGCAAGATCACTATAATAAATACTCTGCCTTCAGATGAGGATTCATCTGAAAATGAGGAACAATTCTCATCGCTTCAATTTGACTTTAATCACTTCTTAAAAGATTTAACCACCAAGCCGGGCGTGTACCGCATGATTGACGCTAATAATGTGGTGATCTATGTCGGCAAAGCCAAAAATCTTAAAAACCGTGTCAGCAGTTATTTTAGAAAATCAGGCCAATCACCCAAGACTACTGTGATGGTCAGCCAGATTGCTAATATTGAAATTCTCATTACCCATACTGAGAGTGAAGCGTTATTACTTGAAAATAACCTGATAAAGACACTCAAACCACGTTATAACATTCTATTACGTGATGACAAATCCTATCCTTATATCTTTTTATCGGATCAGGATGAATTTCCCCGATTAGCCTTCCATCGGGGAGCAAGGAAGAAAAAAGGGCGTTACTTTGGCCCATATCCCAATGGACATTCAGTAAAAACCAGTCTGAATCTATTACAAAAATTATTTCCAGTGCGCCAATGTGAAGACAGTTTTTATAAAAACCGCTCAAGAGCCTGTCT
>WTAX01000445.1 GCA_013139395.1 Gammaproteobacteria bacterium
ATAAGTACCAGGAACAACTGCGTTGTAGTTAATATCCTTATGGTTTGACAGAGCATGAAAATCTCCGCTGCCTTCCGGGATATCTCTATGACACTGGAAGCAATCAATTGATACTGCCGCATACTGGTGACATGAAACACAAAAATGCTGATCATTATCGATACGAACATATTTATTATTGTCATCTTTAATAGCATGACAATTAACACACTGTTTCAGACTGCCATCAAGCACACCGCCATCAGCTTTAGCTCTTACACCTTCACGTAACGTTTTAATTCTGTCATGCTTTAGTAAGTCTGGATGTTGACGGCGCATTTCCTCAGAAGGTAATACACATTTTTCACCACTGGTTTCCTGAATAGTAATACTCGGGCCCAGTTCACTCTGACTTGCATTAACAGTATTAAAGCTGGCAATTAATGCCAGCCCCGCTACAGCGAGTGGCAATTTATGCAAACTCTTTTTCTTGCTTTTTTTACTAAAGAAAGAAGAGTTAAAACTAAAATCAATATTTAGTTGCAACCACACATTTATTCTCCTGCTTATTTTGCTCAAGGCTGTTAGATCAACTCGACTGATTATTCGCCTAATCCCATATCAATGTAGCCTGTTGGGCAAACATCTTTACAGATATGACAACCAATACAAAGGTTATAATCAGTGTAGACATACCGACCTGTAGTTGATTGAGCCTTTGGTGTTTTCTTAACAGCGTCTTGAGGACAATAAATAATACAGTTATCACACTCGAAACACATACCACAACTCATACAACGCTTAGCTTCAGAAACAATATCTTCTTCTGAAAGAGCAACCAGACGCTCAGAGAAATGACCTAATACTTCATCCGATCCAACATCAATTGTTTCACGAACATGACGCGGCTCATATTCAAAATGCCCCATGAACAGCTTGTCATGACTAATAATGTCATTGGATGAACGATTTTCATAGTTATGAATGGCAAAATTTCCACCATCAGTACCACGAGTACTATCATGACCATGTACAGGTGAAGCATCTGGAGCTAAACCGGTATCATCCAATTTCTTCTGTAATGAGAAGGTGTGCTTATCAACTCTAGGACGTTTTTTCAGATCTTCATCTTTATTTGTTAAATAATGATGAATGGTTTCAGATGCGATAGCAGCCTGACCAATAGCTGTTGTTAATAAGTGAGGACGTACAATATCACCTGCAAGGAAGTGACCTGGTTTACCTTTCACCTGATAATGAGCATCACCATCAATGAAGCCTTTACCATTATCCATTTCTTCAATACCAGTCATATCACCTTTTTGACCAATCGCTGAAACAATTAAGGTTGCTTCAATATCATACTCTGAACCTTCGATAGGTGTCTTACCGTCTTCTTCGAGTTTCATTACACGTAGAGCAGTAGCACGACCACTATCATCTCTCACGACTGCAATGGGGCTGACACAACCGATAATTGTCACACCTTCACGTAATGCATCATCAATTTCATGTTGTGCAGCAGGCATGTTCTCAATTGAAGAACGAGACAGCAGTGTGACTTCAGCACCATCTTTATTTGCTGTATCAGCAACATCATGTGCAGTGTGTCCCAAGACAACATTCTCAGCAAAATCTTTTTCTGCCGTGTTTTTGATATTACCTAAGCGACGAGCAACCGATGCAACGTCAATTGAGGTATCACCACCACCAATACAGACTACTTTTTCTGAAGATACTTGTAGTCGGCCATCATTAAATGCTTCAAGGAAAGCTACACCGCTGATACAGTTTGGTGCTTCATCAAAACCCTCAATTGGCAGACCACGACCTTCTTTACAACCAATAGCCCAAAGAATAGCATCATAGTCTTTTTCTAAATCTTCTACTTTTACATCGGTACCAACACGAGTGTTTAATTTAACGTCAACACCCATCTCAACAATACGATTCATTTCATGAGCCAGCATATCACGCGGAACACGATAACCTGGAATACCATACATCATCATGCCGCCTAGTTCTGCATGATCATCAAATACGGTACAAGCATGGCCTATACGACGTAGTTGATAGGCTGCAGCCAGACCTGCTGGACCACCACCAATAATAGCTACTTTTTTACCACTGTCTTGTTCTGCAGCTTGAAATTTGTATCCTGCTGCACGAGCACTGTCACCGATATACTGTTCTACTGAGTTAATACCGACATTGTCATCAAGCTCATTACGGTTACAGCCATCTTCACAAGGTGCTGGACAAACGCGACCCATAACAGATGGGAAAGGGTTTGCATCTGTAGAACGTCTAAATGCATATTCTTCTTTAGACATACCTTCGTGAGTTGGTTTTTCCATACCTCGAATGATATCTAACCAGCCGCGAATATCTTCACCCGCTGGACAACTGCCCTGACAAGGAGGTGTTCTATTGATATATGTTGGACATTTATGACTCCAGCCAGCCTGAAAAATATTGTCAGTCCAGGTATTCCACTCTTGTGTACCAGTGTGTTCTAACCTTGTCTCTGTATAACGAGTATTTGTTAGTTTCTTCGGAGCTGTATCAGCAGTAGACATTTATATTTCTCCTATCAAGCTATATTTAATGCAACAAAATTTGTTACGTTGAATCTTTAAAAAATTTATTTAAAAGTGGTTATTAAGGCAATGAAAAAAACTAATCGTCAGATTCAGTTTTGTCATCTTCCTCAGTACCATCCAGATCTTTTTCCTGTTCACTACCTGTCATGACTATCGCTTCACTGACGAGTTGATGAACACTCATAATGGCATCCATTTCGAAACCATAATAAGGTAATGTTTTAGTAAACTGACTTTTACAAATGGCACAAATTGCTGCAATATTTGTCACGCCGCTTTCTTCAGTCACTTGTTTAAGTGCTTCCATTCTTGGTAAGGCGCCTTTAACACGTATCTCCATCAGGTCATCAGTCAATATACCACCACCACCGCCACAACAGAATGTTGCATCTTTAATGGTATCAGAGTCCATATCAACATAATTATTGCAAGCAGCCTGAATAACGGCACGGGGAATATCAAACTGACCACCAGGTTTATCACCCATACGTGACGCACGAGCAATGTTACAAGAATCATGGAAGGTCATGGTCAGATGATCATTCTCTTCTTTGTTCATGCGTAACTTGCCTTCTTGCAACGCACCATAAGTTACTTCAAGAATATGCTGAGGGATTGGGTAATTTTGATCTAAGAAATCAAACGGACCTGCAAGTGTGTTTAAGAAACTATAAGCAACACGCCATGCGTGCCCACACTCACCAAAGATAATACGTTTTACTTTTAATTCAATGGCAGCTTCGCGAATTCTCATGGAAATTTTCTGCATATTGTCATAACTGCCAATAAACAGACCAAAGTTAGCCGCTTCAGATGCTTTTGAACTGACAGTCCAGGTAATGCCAAGTTCATGAAGAACTTTACCGTAACCAATCAGACCATCAATATGAGGCTCTGCAAAGAAATCAGCAGATGGAGTCATAAGTAAAGCTTCACAGCCTACTTCATCCATATTGAATTTAACTGGAACGCCGCACTCATCTTCCATCTCTTCTTCGAGATCTTCGAGAATGCCTTTTAATGCCTTTCCAGGTAACCCGAGATTATTACCAATCTTATATACTTTCTGAATAATCTGGTTAGAATATTTTTGAGCTTTACCGACATGAGCCAAAATCTCACGTGCTGCCATTGTTACTTCTGCGGTATCAATACCCATTGGACAAAAAACAGAACAACGGCGACATTCAGAACATTGATGGTAATAGTTGTACCATTCATCTAATACATCTTCGGTTAGATCAACTGCACCCACTAATTTAGGGAAGTATTTACCAGCAAAGGTGAAATAACGACGATACACTTTTCTCATCAGATCCTGACGAGCGACTGGCATATTTTTAGGGTCATTAGTACCAATAAAATAATGACACTTATCAGTACATGCTCCACATTTGATGCATGAATCCATAAACACTTGAAGTGAACGATAGCGACCTAACAGGTCACCCATTTTATCTAATGTTTTTTCTTTCCAATCTTCTGGTAATTCACCAGGGTAGCCTAGATCTGTATCGAATTCCGCACGTGAAACGAACGGTCCGCCACCAGCCATTTCATCCTGTTTGATCAGGGGAACTGCTGGATACTCTCTAAACTTGGGAGTTTCAAAGTCTGCCACTTGTCTAAATCCTCAAAAAATTCCTAGGTATCATTCTTTACAATTAAAGTTAGCTATTAATAGAAAAATGACGCTCTATTCTTATTTAGGTTGAACTTTATTTTTTTCTGCATCTAATTCTGCAGCCCATGGT
>WTAX01000469.1 GCA_013139395.1 Gammaproteobacteria bacterium
CTGTATTTTTCTCAAGACTGGATGAATTAGATTTTGCCCAGGAAGGACATCGTCTTGAATTTGAACAGGCAGATGATGCCGCTTCAGATTTACAATTTAAAGGCGTAGTCTTTAATGAAATGAAAGGTGCTATGTCATCAACGGTTAGTGCTTTATGGCAAACAGTCAGTAAATACCTGTTTCCAACAGTAACCTATCACTTTAATAGTGGCGGGGAACCTACTGATATTCCTGACTTAAGTTATGAGCAACTAAAAGAATTTTATAACATACATTATCATCCGAGTAATGCCGTATTTATGACCTTTGGTGACATTCCAGCTCAAGTTCACCAGGAAAAATTTGAACATCAGGTTTTATCGCAATTTGAGCCTCTTGATAAGACGATTGATGTTAATAACGAAAAACGTTTTTTTTCACAGATAAACATCGAAGAAAATTACCCGCTTGATGCAGAAGAAGATCATAATAATAAAACTCATTTAGTAATGGGCTGGCTGCTGGGTCAAAGCATCAATCTTGAAGAGCAGCTTGAAGCACAATTTTTATCCAGTCTATTACTGGAAAATTCAGCTTCACCTTTGATGCAGGCTCTGGAAACAACCGATCTGGGTAATGCACCTTCCCCCTTATGCGGCTTAGAAGATTCTAATAAAGAAATGAGTTTTTTATGTGGTCTTGAAGGTTCAACACCAGAAAATGCACAAGCATTTGAACAACTGGTGATTGATGTGCTTGAGGATGTGGCTCAAAATGGTATCAAACAAGAACAAATTGACGCTGTTTTACATCAGTTAGAACTTAATCAACGTGAGATTGGCGGTGATCATTATCCCTTTGGTCTGCAATTAATTTTATCCGGCTTATCCACAGCAATACACCGAGGTGATGTCATTACCCACATGAATCTTGATGTGGCATTAGCTTCTTTACGTGAGAAAACACAAGATTCTGAATATGTAACAAATCTGGTCCGTTCACAATTACTCAATAATGCGCACCGTGTAAGAGTGACGTTTAAACCCGATGCTCAGCTTGAAAAAAGACGTAATGATGCGGAAAAAACCCGTCTGGCTGAGATTAAATCAAATTTTAGTGAGGAAGAAAAAAATACCCTGATTGATTTAGCCAGTAATTTATCTGAACGTCAAAACCAGTTAGAAACAAATATTGATGAGATTTTACCTAAAGTCACTGTTAAAGATGTGCCTGAAGCAATAAAAATTCCTCAACATTATGAGCAGCAATATTCAGATATTAAAATATCTCATTTTAATCAGGGCACAAATGGCCTGGTTTATCAGCAATTAATTCTGGATATGCCCCAATTTACAGATGAAGAGCGTCAATATTTACCTATTTTTAATTATTGTTTTGGTGAGTTAGGTTGTGGTGACAAAGATTATTTAGAGATGCAAGTGTGGCAATCTCAGATCTCAGGTGGCATTCATGCTGGCAGCAGTATGCGTGGTAATATCGATAATGAACAGCAGGTAAATGGTTTTTATACCATTTCCGGAAAGGCCTTGTTGCGTAATCATGAAGAAATGACGCGCCTACTCAAGCAGTCCTTTCAAACAATGCGCTTTGATGAAAGCGATCGAATTAAAGAACTGATTTCACAAATAAGAATGCGTAAAGAAAATAGCATTACAGGTAGTGGTCATTCGCTTGCTATGCAGGCAGCTGCAAGCGGCATGAGCCCTGTTGCTCACTTAAACCATAAAAACAACGGGCTGGCCAGTATCGCATTTATAAAAGAACTGGATAATAATCTACACGATGATAGTGATGATACTGCAATCAAGCATTTAACTCAGTTATTAACCAGTATTCATGCTAAGCTGAATGGTTCTCCTGCACAGTTTTTACTTGTTTGTGAAGAAGATGTTTATCAATCCTGTTGTGATGAAATTTTGCAAATCTGGGACTCTGAAACAATTCATTCAAGTGTATCGAATGAGTTATTAAATCTTACTGAAATTAAAAAGCATGTTAAACAAGCCTGGTTGACCAGTACACAAGTCAATTTTTGTGCCAAAGTCTATGCTACCGTTCCTGTCGGGCATGTGGATGCTGCACCACTCACTGTTTTAGGTGGTTTTTTAAGAAATGGTTTCCTGCACCGCTGTATTCGTGAACAGGGTGGAGCTTATGGCAGTGGTGCCAATCAGGATTCAGCCAATGCCTGTTTTAAGTTTTTCTCCTATCGTGATCCAAGATTGACTGATACCTTAAGTGATTTTGACAACTCGCTTGCATGGTTAGTGGACACAACTCATGATTATCAGGCATTAGAAGAGTCAATACTGGGTGTTATTAGCAGTATCGACAAACCAGGTTCACCTGCAGGCGATGCAAAGACGACATTTCAAAGTAACTTGTTTGGGCGTAATGCACAACAAAGGCAAAAATTCAGACAACAAATTCTTGCTGTGACAATTGATGATTTAGTACGGGTAGCAAAGACCTACCTGATAGGACAAGATGCAAGCATTGCCATTGTCAGTAATCATGAACATGAGAATGAATGCAGCGAATTAGGCCTTGAGTTAATCACTCTTGCATAATCCTGGAAAATTAATACTATTATTCTTATGAGCTGTTTCGAGATATAAATGTAATGACCACAACATTTAAAGAAGCTTTATACTTTTTTCGAAAAAATCTTTTAAAGTTATTAAGCTATACATTTGCTATTGGCATCATAGTGATATTATTAGCACAATTACTGGTGCCGTTATTTTTTAGCGGCATGAGCGCTGAAGAAATAAGTCCGGAGTCGATTAGGCCTTTTGCACAACTAATGAACCTGTTAATTAAACCTATTTATACAGGTGGGCTAATAGTCCTGATCTTTAGTCTGGCAACAGGGCAGGGTAAAGGAATATATACGAGTTTATTAGCAGGTATTATACGCTGGCCCTATATGCTTATTGCTAATGTATTAACTTCTCTATTGATCTTTGTGGGCCTGATTGCCTTTCTTATACCTGGAATTTGGATATTTAGTCGATTATTTTTAGTCCCTTATTTAGTGATGTTAAAAAATCAAACACCATTTGAAGCACTATTGACCAGCTTTCAATATACGAAAGGGTATACCTTGACAATATTAACCGATGTTTTTTTTCTGGTTCTTGTGTTTATTTTGGGTATAGTCATATTAAGTGTCTTTCAGCTCCTTTATCCTTTAGTGATACTTTTATTTTTATTGCTCTTTCAGACGATGGCTTATGTGGTTTACTATCGCCATTATGAAATATTATTGGAAAAAAATCTCAATCAAGATGCCATTGAATAGACAATTTATTCGTATGAACTATATTTGAAAGACTTCTATTAAATAAAACAACATATAAATATGCCTTCTATACCTGAAAAACCTGTCTTTGGTGATAGTTATTTCAAACAAATTCAAAATAAACTTCCCGATTGTATTGGCAGTTACTTACCTAATATTTTCCCTTTAGGCTATTTTGTCAAACGAACCGAGCCTCGTTTGCTTTATGTTATGCCGATAACAATGATTTATGATGGTAAGAAATATTCACTAAAAAGTAAAAATTTATCCGTTAACGGCCTGCAGCTTTTCATACCCAGAACCTTCATTCAGGAAGGTAAAACAGTACAAATTACATTTGATAAATTTATCCAGACACAAAACTCAGTGGTTGGCGGACGTGATCAATTTACACCTTTTTCTGATATCGAATACCAGATAAAAGAGGTACACCATCTTGGTGAAAAAACGTATATCAGCTTAATACAAAATAATTTATCTTCATTAACCAGCGATTTTTTAAGTCGTTTTATTGCAGGTAATCGCTTACGCTATAAGATTGATGCATCTGATCGAATCTGTGCTTCTAAAGCACAGTACTATGAAAAGTTATATACGGTAAATATGCAGCATGTTCCAATGTTTATTCACTGGAATCAATCTCTGGGTTTTTATATTGATACTATTATAAAAACAAATCGTAATACCCACTTTTTTAATTATATCAGCAATAACAGTCAATCTGATTTTAGTGCATTTTGTCTGCCTCAACGTATTAAAAAATACGCTGAAATGGCACGTAACAACCAATCAGCCATCATGTTTACTTATTGGGAAAATAATAAGTTTTATTCAGTATTTGATTTTGAATTACAAACGCCCCAGGAAATGTCTCACATTGTTATTAAGGTTAAAACATCAAAGGGACGAATTTTTAAAGCCTTAACCAATCTCAATAAAAAACCGGCAGCTGAAAAGATGACGGCTATGCTGAGTAAAATTCAACAAATTGATGCCATGGCTTCAAAGATCATTGATAAACGTGCCTCGGAATCTATTGCTCAGGTTATATTTACTGATATCACAAAAGTTTTTTGCCGCCAGAGTATTTTTTCTCAACCATTAGAATTTAATTCAGGTCATGCACTGACACTAGAGGTTTTTACCAATAACCAAAAAGTAAGAATGGCAGATGGTTATATTATTGATCTCTATGATGAGTCGTTGTTACACCAGCCTGATATTGTTCACTTTAATGTTGATCATCATCGTTATGATCCGCGTTATCAGTACAAGATGAATGTATCTGTTAAATTTAATAATCAGATTTTTTCTGCAAAAACCATTGATTTTTCTCGCTCAGGACTTGGTTTGGTGATCAAAGGGAATGCTGACATACCTGAAGACAGCATCATTGAAATTACTTTTTCAGGCTTATTAATTAAAGGCATTTCAACACAACTCCAGGATATACAACATCGTGTTATGATTTCCAGAAGAAAAAATAATAGTTTATTTCTTGGTGTCATACGAAATACCAGTAATTGTGATAACTCTGTAAACCGTTTTTTTACTAATTTAGTTAAACGTAACAAAGATAAATTAGAATTATGTGTTAAAGACAAAATTGATAGTGTTATTACTACCTTTTATGAAGCTTTCGTTACAGAAAATATGCAGACAATTCCTATTGTCATCAGCAGGGACAGAAATAAGCAACATTATGTTCGAGAAATCGGTTTAACTGAAACGCCTTGTGCACTTGCAGAAAAACTCTATATTGAAGGGCATGGTTATGATTTTCGTTTTCTCACTACAAAGTTAAGGCTTAATGAATTCCATCAGCGTGTAATTAAAGCTTCTGAAAATAATACTCAGAGTTTTATGATTTTTTTATTTGAAAAGGTAGATAAAAATGGCCAGAAATATATTTTTTCAATCACAGACTTTGAATTAATCAATGATGATCAAATTGAACAACTTATTTCTTATACATTAACTAATAATGGCTCTTGTGTACAAATTAAGTTTATGAATAACTTATTAGTTGATAAACTCTATCGTAATATGACACTTGATAAGGTTGAACGGCTCAACAAATCTTCTGTGAAATTACTGGCACAAGAATATAAAGAGATTCTAGGCTTTGCTGAAATGCTGGATTTGACTGATGAGTATCGTAAATTATATCAAAACTAATGAGTTCTTATTTTATATTTGTATTAAAAGAGATTTTATATGCCCCAATTACAAGACAAAGTATTTAAAAAAATTGATTTTTTTCATCAAAAGGCAGAGCAGTTAATTGAAAATGAGCAGTTTTCTGATGCCATAAAAGAGTATCAAAAAGCCTGGAATACTCTGCCTGAACCAAAACAGCTTTGGGATGCAGCACTATGGATAAAAGTAGGGCAGGCTGAATGTTATCTGGCATTAGATAATTATGAATCAGGCAAACAAAAATTGCTTGACGCAATACTTTGTGGTGGTGCTGTCAATAATCCATTAGTTCACTTACTATTAGGCATATGTTATTTTGAAACGAATAAAAAAGACAGTGCCAGAGAAGAATTTCAACTAGCCTATGATCTTGAAGGAGATAGCATTTTTCAAGAAGGGGACGAGCAATACAAACAATTTCTTTTAAACCCGTCAGACTGAGACTTTACCTATGTTTTTAAGTAATTTGTTTTTAAGTAATTTCTTATCACTTATTACTGCATATAAAGGGCGCATGAAAATAACTCATCTTTTTTTTATAACAACTATCTTAATGATGCTTTTATTAAGCGGGTGTTTTACAGAGCCAGCGACAAAAACCATAGAACACACTGATAATGCCTTAAGTATTAATCTGTCACATAATGGTGAATTTGTATTAATAGCGCATTCGCAAGGACATGTCGAATTACGCCAAACAAAAAATAATGATGTCATCGCTCAATGGCAGCACGATGATTCGCCAAAAGCTGGAGTTATAGCCGCTGATTTTTCAAAAAATAATGAATTTATTGTGACTGCAGAGCAGGGTACTCTGGCGTTATTCAGTTTAAAAGAAAAAAAAGTGCTGTATTTTTGGTCATTGGATGATATTCGTGACATAAAACTCTCCAGTGATGGTGAGTATGCTCTGGTATCCAGTCGAGATAAATCTGGTGAATATCCATTATATCGTATTGTTTATTTCCATCTGCGCACTGGCGGTATTAAATATGGATTTTATCATGATGATATTATCAGCAGTGTGGCCTTATCAGCAGATGGTCGCTATGCCTTATCAGGCTCTGATGATACTAAGGCTCGTTTATGGGATCTTAAAACAGGTGAATTAAAATTTACCTGGCCGCATTTTTCTAAAGTAGCAAAGGTGCAACTCTCTCCTGATGGTCAATATGCCATGACAAATTCTGCTTCCGAAGGTATTTATATCTGGGATACTGATACGGGGAAACAGATCCGTCGTCTTAATAAAATCAGGGCAACTGTTGCTTCAGCCGAATTTTCAGCCAATAGCCGGCAGATAGTAACAGGCTATAGTCGAGAAGAAATTATACTCTGGGACATTAAAAGTGGTGCCAAATTAATGACCTGGAAGCCTAAACGCCGTTATATCTGGCAATCGTCTCTGGCCAATGTTACAGCACTTGCCTTTAAAGATAAAAATACCATAATTAGCGAAACATCCCGAGGTATTATGCAATTCTGGACGATACCTGAAAACTAACATTATGCTGGATTGGACTAATGAAAGTCATTATTTATATACTCAGGAACTAACAAAAGATCAGTGGGCATGGGAATTCCTGCGTCGCAATCCAGACTATCAAAAAGATTATCACTGGTTTATTTCTCAATGGCGCGCCTTAGAGAAAGATTATGGTCAATCACCTGATATGGATTATCAGGCCTGGAAACAAGATCCACGCTCTTACAAAATAATTGATATCGACTCAGAACAAGATGGTAATTGTGCTATATCTGATGATAAATTACTTATTGAATGCTGGATGGGCTATAAATGGGGCTTTTTTCAATTTCCTCAAGCACCTCAATTACAAGCTATAAACCTGCCTAACGGAACTAACTGGCGACCTCTGGCCTCTACTTATAAGGCACCCGATAATCCATGTGAGCAGGATAAATCTGAATTAATGCTTTCAGTTAATTTTGATTTAACGAAATCTCTTAAACAGCAACTGGAACAGGTCAAACAGCAGACTATTATTGCGCAACGTCGTTTGAGGAAGAAAGGTCGATTACAAGCATATACTATTGAAGGAAAAAGAGCACTCTGGATGTCTTGTTTAAGATTATTAGATGCCCGCTCACAGCCGCAGTCAGAACATCAAATGACAGAAAACGAAATAGCTTCAACGCTTTACCATTACCATATTGAACTCATTTCCTGTGAGGCAGATTATTATATTCATAATTATTTAAATATTTTAACCTTAATGAATAAATAACATTAGCATATTATTGTATTGTCATTGAATAAAGATGGCTAACGTTTCGTTGGCCTCCTCACATCATACTTGTCAGATTTCTTAAGTTACTAAAGTAATGCTAACCTAAAGCACTGGTGAAGCAACCTTATAAAGTATTTTCCCTTGTTTAATTTTACGATGGTTTTATTATCTTGTAATGAATATTTCCCAAACCTTACACAAACATTAAATATATTTAATGTTTGTGTAAGGTTGTTGTTAAGTGGTGTGCGTAAAATAATCCTATCAGGCTGTGATAACAAATAATAATTACACTTTACCAATAAAGTTCTTAGGGAGTACTGCTATGGCTGCTAGTAAGATTAAACAATCAAAACAAATTGAGAATATATTACGATATTCATTGTTTAGTGCATTCGGATTTCTTTTGCTCACAATAATCATCACACAATTTAATCAAAGTGGTCAAAGTTTTGCTGAAGATAGTGTCATTACAGTATATAAATCACCGACTTGTGGATGCTGTAAAAATTGGATTACTCATCTGGAGGAAAATGGATTTAAAGTTAAAGCGATTGACAGCAGCAATCTTTCACAAATTAAAAGTCAGGCCGGTATACCTTCTGGAGCAGGTTCATGTCATACGGCATTTATAGATAATTATGTTATTGAAGGTCATGTACCTGCCAATGATATAAAAAAATTATTAACTGAAAAGAGAGCAGTTGCAGGCTTAACTGTTCCTGGTATGCCTATGGGATCACCGGGTATGGAAGGGGGAAGAGTTGATCGTTACTCAGTCTATGAGTTTGATAAACAAGGGCAACTCAATGAAGTTAATCGATACTAACCCTAATACATAAAATTCTAAACAAATAATTTAATTCAACGGCAGGGATATTATGATGAGTCAAAAGCATCAGCAACTTTTATCGGCTATATTTTATTCAGATGAATTTAACCAATCTTTAACCGATCTCAGCCGCCGCCGTTTTGTCACTGGTCTGGCAGCAGGTAGCGCCATGATGGGACTTGGGCTGGGACTTAACAGTCAATCGGCATTTGCCTTACAATCTAATATTGGACCAACGGTATTAAGAGGCAATGAATTTAATTTAAACTATTCAACTACACCCGTTAACTTAACTGGAAAACAACGAATTGCAACAGCGATTAACGGTTCCATTCCGGCACCAGTCTTACGTTTCAAAGAAGGGGATAGCGTTGCTTTAAATGTCACCAATCAGATGTCAGTTGATACATCTATTCATTGGCATGGTCTTATCTTGCCGAGCTCTCAAGATGGTGTTCCTAATATTAGTGATGGTTTTAAAGGCATCAAACCCGGTGCAACATTTCGTTATCAATTTCCAGTAATACAAAGTGGAACCTATTGGTATCACAGTCATTCCGGATTCCAGGAACAGACAGGTGCATATGGCGCGATTATTATTGATCCGATAAAACCACCGCCCTACCATTATGACCGTGATTATGTTGTCTTATTATCTGACTGGAGTGATGAAGATCCAAATAATATTTATCATAAACTTAAAAAGCTAAGTCACTATTACAACTTTCGGGAACGCACAATTAACGATGCCATGAAAGAAATCAACGAAAGTGGCTGGAAAAACTTCTGGGCTAACCGGGGAATGTGGAATGACATGAGAATGTCAGATAGGGATATTTCAGATGTCACCGGTTATACCTATTCTTTTTTGACCAATGGCCAGACTCCTGATGTCGGTTGGACCGGCTTATTTAAAAAAGGTGACAAAGTGTTGCTGCGTTTTATCAATGCCGCTGCCATGACTTTTTTTGATGTTCGTATTCCCGGTTTAAAAATGACCGTGGTTGCAGCTGATGGACAGTATGTTCAACCGGTTACCATCGACGAATTTAGAATTGGTGTGGCTGAAACCTATGATGTTATTGTTGAACCGAGTGATGATAGAGCCTATAGTATTTTTTCTCAGGCAATTGATCGTTCAGGTTATGCAAGAGGTACATTAACACCCGATCTGAGTTTAACGATAGAGGCACCGCCAATGGATTCAGCTCCTTTGCTCAGCCATGGCGATATGGGAATGGATATGAGTATGATGGACCATGGCGCTATGAATCATGGCTCTATGGATCATTCCACCATGAATCATAGTATGAACAATGTTGATCATTCTAAAATGGGTCATGAAATGCCAGTAAATCCCAGTCCTGATATTGACCATTCAACGATGGATCATTCAAGAATGGGCCATGATATGGCTGGAATGGATCATAGTATGCAGCAAATTAAAACTCCAGAAATGGGTTCTGGAAAGGCTGGTTTTGGCAGCAGCCAAAAAATAATTCATGCAGAAACAGAGTTTGGCCCTCATGTTGATATGAGAGCAGATGCACCATTATATCGATTGAATGATCCTGGTGTTGGTTTGCGCAACACTAATCGCAAAGTATTAAGCTATGCAGATTTAAAGAATTTTAACAAAACACCCGATCCAAGAGAACCTGGCAGAGAAATTAATCTACATCTGACAGGAAATATGAGCCGTTACATGTGGTCTATGAATGGTATCAAATTTGCTGATGCAGAACCGTTACAGCTCAAATTTGGTGAGCGCGTTAGAATTAATCTGGTCAATGATACAATGATGAACCATCCCATTCATCTGCATGGTATGTGGAGTGATCTGGAAACAGGTGATGCAGATTACATCCCCCGAAAACATACGATCATTGTGCAGCCGGGAGCAAAAATCAGTTATCTGGTGACTGCCGATGCAATGGGAGGATGGGCATACCACTGTCATCTCCTTTATCATATGCTCGGTATGTTCAGAAAAGTTGTGGTTAGCTAAAGGAGACTTAAAATGAAAAACCTTTTATTAACCACTTGCCTTATGGGTATGTTTACTCATTCAGTATATGCTGGCGGCATGGAAGACGATCCACTGGTTACAAAATTTATGATTGATCAGTTTGAAACTCGAATCACCAATGGCAATAACCCTTTGGTATTAGAGGCTCAAGGCTGGATAGGTAAAGACCTTAACAAATTCTGGTTCAAAATAGATAGTGAGTGGCTAGATAGTCATAATGAAGAGCTTGAACTTCAAGCACTATACAGTCGAGCTATAGCTCCTTTTTGGGATTTTCAAATTGGCTGGCGTCATGATGTTAAACCAAAACCCGAGCGTGATTGGCTTGCTATCGGTGTTGAGGGGTTGGCTCCCTATTGGTTTGAAGTTGACACGGCACTGTTTATCGGTGAATCGGGTCAATCTAATTTTCGATTTGAAGCAGAATATGAATGGATGTTTACTCAGAAACTGGTACTTTCTCCAGAATTTGAAATCAATTTTCATTCTAAGAATGATGAAAAAACAGGAACGGGTTCTGGCTTGTCAGATACACAATTAGGCCTGCGATTACGATATGAAGTCAAAAGAGAATTTGCACCTTATATCGGTATAAACTGGAATAAAAAATATGGTAACACAGCGGATTATGCCAGAGAAGAAGATGAAGATACAGATGATGTTCAGTTTGTCGTTGGACTGAGAGCCTGGTTTTAAACACACAGTGTAATCTTCCTTCTTATCAATCCATGTTTTAACATAAGGAAGGAGAACGATTATGGCGAGTATGGACAAAAAAAAATTATGCGATCCAGTGTGCCTTATGATGGTCGATGAAGACAGTCATGCAATGGAATATCAAGGGCATATTTATGCGTTTTGTTCACAACAATGCAGGGAACGGTTTGAAACTAATCCACATTTATATGTAGGAAGACCAGGTCATGCCGCACCAAAAAAAACAGGGCAGGAAATAATAAAGAAAAGAACACTTAAACTGGATGAACCTTTAACTGAAACCCAGTCCCGTATCATATCATCTGAGATTGGTAAAATGATGGGTATCAAGGATGTTTCTATCGAAGCAGACTGCATCCATATTACCTATGATTTATTACAGGCAACAGTTGAACAGATTGAAATTTCGATTGAAAAAACGGGAGAAAAATTAGGCCATGGAATTGCTGAAAAACTACAGCGAGCTTTGATTCATTATCTTGAAGAGATAGAACTCGA
>WTAX01000009.1 GCA_013139395.1 Gammaproteobacteria bacterium
CCAATAAAACCAGACTGGTCATTAATGAGGTATTAATAACACTTTGATTATCCGGGCTGGCTTGCAGGACATCAAAAATATAATCAAAAAGAGATGACGCACTAGTCTCAATATCAAAGTCAACACCGATCAAATCGGTTTGTGGATCATAACTTATTCCCCGTATAGCATTATCAAGCAGGCCATTACTGACCACAAATTTGCTTAAAAGATTACGGTATAGACTATCCCAGGCCTGCTGATAGAGTTCCCCTGTTGTTAAAGTCTTCCCTCCCGAACGCCATTGACCATCACCCAGCTGCAATTCTTCAATACCTGTATATTGTTTAATTGTACCCAGTTGCTGCAGGGATAAATTTACACCTGCCGTATTAAAGCGAACAATACCTTGTGCATCGGCGCTTAAATTAGGTGAGCTGTCAATATCAGTGATGCTAATAGTTTCGACACCCGCCCATTTGAATATAATACTATCAAATGAGTCACGAGCATTATTGATATCTAGATCACCATATATATCCAGAACATGTTGCTTCAGCTCATCATCCAGACTCATTGCAATATGTAAATCAGGGATTAAACCATAACCCTTAATATTACCAACCTGAAGCACGGCATCAACCAGTGTGTATTCTCCGGTGAAACGTGAGAAAGTGGGATCAGTCAGCAGATCAATATCAGCTGCTATGCCTGATGATTCTGAAATGGTACCTGTACTGCCATCATTTTTTGTAAAACTGCTCTCACTGACTATTTGCCCATCTGAATTTTCCTGACCTGAAACAGCATGTGCATTTAAATTGATTGACGTAATATTATAGTCGCTGAGGGATTTAAGTTCATCACTCTGACTGATACCATCGCTATTGGCATCTTGCCAGATAAGAAGCTTATCAAACTGTTCATCATTTTGATTGATCTGGCCATCCTGATTACTATCCAGTGCGCTGAGTTCTTCAAAACCATGTTGTGTGGGATTACCAAATAATTCATTAATATCGTTAATGGTACCATCTTCATTTCGATCCATTGCCAGAAAGGCATCATCACCAGAGATCCATGAGGTATGATTCGCAAAACCATTGCCATCGAGATCAAAGTAGGCATTGCTGTCATTAAGATCGGTTAATTCAACACCGTCACCATCCAGATCTAAAACTAAGGGATCACGTCGGATGCGCTGGTTGGAATTTTGTGAACCCTGATTGGCGGGGTCAGATGCTTCACCGCCCAAACCACCAAACAACTCATCAGGTGTGGGCAAAAGTTGACCTATCATTTGCCCAGCTTGTGGTAGTTTTAATGCATCGGCAATATCCCAAAAAAGTCGGCCAGCCTCTTCAAAATTTTTCCCCAATAGCTTCTCTGTAAGAATTCCAACCCCTATTCCAGCCCCCAAAACAAGAGCACCAGCAAGAGCGCCACCGCCTGCATAACCAGCTACAATACCAGCTACAAGCCCTCCCATTAAAGTGCCCGCAGCTGTGGCTGCAGCACCATTTGTGTCTCCATCAAGTAATTTTACCGCAACAGCAGCAGTATCTAAAATAGGACCTGCAGCTTCAGTTATCGCTTTCATCGCTACCGAATCACTAAGAGTTGATGCACTTTCTTTTAGATATTTGGCAAAATTTTCATCCGCTGATCTTGATCTAAGATAGTCGGCAGTTTGCTGGTTATCAAAAGCGGCTTTCTCAAGACTATTTTGATTAATAAAGTCACCATTTATACCTAATTCATCTGCTTTTTTGGCAAAGGATTTAGCCAGTTTTGATATCTCTTCATGAGATTTAGCTAATGCATCTATCCTTGCTTTTGCAGCATCTATCTCAGACATCGCTTCTTTTAAAATTCTGTCATTAACTTCACTTAAAATTGAATTGGTTATTTGAGCTGATTGAATGCCAAAATCTCTTAGCTCATTTTTTTCTTGATTATTTTCCATAAAATATTTTCCTCATTAAATATATTATAATACCGATTAATGAAGTCACGCTAAACATAAGCAGCATCCACATTAGTGCTGCATTAAAGATAATCCCCGGTTGTGTCAATTGAACAATTCTAGTCAACTTGCCGCTATGCTCACCAGGCAACGTTGGAGACCCTGCTCCAAAATACAAATACCATATTAAACCCCATAAAAGCAGAATAGTTAAAATGATCATATTGCTGCTAATATGGTCTATAAGTGAAAAACTGAATTTATAGACAATTACACTCATATAAATACTTCCTGTTATCCAGCAAACAGACCCTATACTCACTGCTAATTGAGGATATTTGGTTGTTTGTTCCAGCAATTTCATTGCCGGCACCGTGTCTTTCAGATAATTAGCCAGCATTAAATCCGATAGATCAATATTAAAAATAATTAAAATACATCCAACAATACAACAGCAGACAAACCAAAAAATCAGATATTTAAAAAATTCATTCGCCACTTCTTTATCAAACATAAAATATTTTCCTTAATGATTTTATAATGATGCTAATTAATATAGTCATGCTAAGTATAAATGCAGTCCAAACTACTATAGCGTGGGAGATAATACCAATTTGAGTCAAGTTGAAAATTTGGCTCAATCTTCCACTATGAGTATCCGGCAAAGATGACCAAAGCCCAAAATATAATGGCCATATTGATAAAAACAAAAATGCAAGGCCAATTTCAATTAATTTCCTGCTGATATAATCTATAAGTGAATCCTCAAATTTATAAACAACAACAATTAAAAAAATAATTCCTGATACCCAGCAAATAGACCAAATACTCACTGCTAACTGAGGGTATTTAGTTGACTGTTCAAGTAATTTCATTGCTGGTATAGAGTCTTTTAAAAAAATTGCCAGTGTTGACTTTGATATATCAACATCTAAAAAAATTAAAATCATTGCGACAGTAAAACACTAAAACAGCCAAAATATTAAATATTTGTCAAATATCTTCATTGCATATTTATTAAACATAATAATCCTTATTTTTCATAAAAAACTACCGTTCCCTCACACTCTCCTGCTGATATCTCAGCAAGGGCGCCAAAAAAAACTCAATCAGCCGTCTTGTCCCCGTCTTCACTTCCACCGTCACGGTCATTCCCGGCATCAGCTTCACAATTTTGCCATTCACCAATATCTCCGACTGCTCCATCAATAAACGCATTTTATACATCAGCCCCAGCTTTTCATCAGCAATGGCATTGTCCGACAAGTTAGTCACCTGTGCATCAATCACCCCATATTTGGTAAAGGGAAAGGTATGCACTTTTATCTCAGCCCGCTGGCCTTCATAGATAAAACCGATGTCTTTGTTCTCTAATCGGGCTTCAACCTGTAAGGTATCATTATCTGGCACTATCACCATGAGTTTTTGTGCGGGTGTAACGATGCCGCCAATGGTATGAATTGCCAGCTCCTGTATCTCACCGGACACCGGTGCCCTGAGTATTTGTTTATCATCCAGTGACTGCGCTTTGTTCAGCTCTTCAATTAAGGATAATCGCTGTCGCCTCAGTTCACCGGTTTCACTCAGATTACGGCTTTGTGTGCGTGAGGCCAGTGCCGCAAACTGGTGTTTTGTTTCGTTAATAGAGGCTTGCAGCATTTTTTTGCGGGACTGCTCTACTGCTAATTGCTGTTGCTGTTCAATACGTTTTTCTTCGGTTTCCAGCCAGGTCATTTCGGCGGCCAGTTGTTTATCAACGAGTTTTTTGATGGCGGCACTGCGTCTTTTTATCAGCGGCAAGGTGGCCTGGTATTGTTTGATGCGTGCCTCGATGCTGTGTTTTTCTGCTACCTGGCGGGCATAGCTGCTTTGCAGGGCATGGTATTCTGACAGGTATTCCTGCCATTGCTGGTAGAGCAGGTGTTGCTGGTATTGAATTTGTTCCGGGGTACTGTGTGTGGGGAATGTCAGTGTCAGGCTTTTTATCAGTTCAAGACTGTTTGTTTGTTCATGACTGTTTATTTGTTCACTGTTTTTCAATTCATTGAGTCTTTTTTCTGTCCGGTCACTCTTTTTTGTTTTATTTTGAGTTTGAAGCTGAGTCTTATGCTGATTCAGCAGTTGTGTCAGTGCCTGATGTCTGAGTAACTCCAGTTCGCTCAGGTGCAGTTCATTTTCCAGTCGCTGCTCATCGGCATGGGTGAGACTTTGATCTAACTCTACCAGCGGCTCACCCTGTTTGACTTGCTGGCCTTCTTTGACCAGTATGTTTTTTATGACGCCTTTATCAAAGGGCTGTATTTGTTTAATTCGCCCACTGGAGATGATTTGTCCTTCTGCGGTGGTGAC
>WTAX01000081.1 GCA_013139395.1 Gammaproteobacteria bacterium
CTGAATAGTCACTTCACAAGCCAGCTCGGCATTCATACACAGATCCATAAAGCTGCCGGCTTTTTCACGAGTCGCACGATATTCCGGCAGATAACGACCAGCCTGACGCATCATCCATACAGGAGTCTTATCGACGGGTTGACGTAATAGGGCCTTAAGGAAACGGTCGTTTTTCAATTCACTCATTTATATTTTCCTGATTAGGAGTTTAGGTTGTTATTTCCGTTAAACTCATTATCCTGGTGATTAGGAGTTTAAATTATTATTTTTTGTTAAACTCATTGTCCTGATCATTAGGAGTTTTGAAGATAGATTATTGAGTGAGTATTTAGCCCACTCAATAATATTTGATTGCTGTCTATTATTTTTTTATCAGCAAGGCCTGGTCTTTGTTAACAGACTAGACATCAAGATAGTCAAGAATACCTTCCGCCGCCTGACGTCCTTCTGCAATGGCTGTAACCACTAAATCAGAGCCGCGAACCATATCACCACCAGCAAATACTTTGGGGTTTTTAGTTTGATATTTAAATTCCTGATCAACGGGTGCAACAACACGTCCACGTTCATCCTGAGTGATGTCAAAATCACTGAACCAGGCCGCAGGGCTTGGTCTGAAACCAAAGGCAATTAAGACAACATCGGTGGGAATAATTTCTTCCGAGCCTGCAATTGGCTCAGGGCGGCTGCGACCGCGTTCATCAGGCTCACCGAGTTGAGTCGTCAGTAATTTAATACCGGTTACTTTGCCGTTTTCACCGACAATTTCAACGGGCTGACGATTCCATAAGAATTGTACGCCTTCTTCTTTAGCATTCTGAACTTCTTTTTTAGAGCCCGGCATATTAGCTTCATCACGACGATAGGCACAAAACACTTCATCAGCACTTTGACGAATTGAGGTTCTGGTACAGTCCATAGCGGTATCACCACCACCGAGTACAACGACTTTTTTGCCTTCCATGCTGATATAATCAGTTTCATAGTCATAACAGTTTTTGACATTTGAAATCAGGAAGTCTAAAGCAACATGAACACCATCCAGATCTTCACCCGGAATGCCTGCTGTCATTGAAGTATAAGTACCCATGCCCATAAAGACGGCATCATGGCGATCCAGTAGTTCCTGAAACTGAATGGTTTCACCGACTCTGGTGTTTAATACAAATTCAACACCCATTCCTTCAAGGACTTCCCGGCGGCGTTTGACGACACCCTTTTCTAATTTAAACTCAGGGATGCCAAACATCAGTAAGCCGCCGATTTCCGGATGCTGGTCATAGACAACTGATTTAACACCATTTCGTGCTAACACATCAGCACAGGCTAATCCGGCCGGACCGGCACCAATTATAGCCACTTTTTTACCGGTATCCTGTACCTTTGATAAATCGGGTCTCCAGCCTTGTGCTAAAGCAGTATCGGTAATATAACGCTCAACTGAACCAATGGTAACAGCACCAAAATCATTATTTAGAGTACAGGCACCCTCACATAATCTGTCCTGCGGGCAGACTCGACCACAAATTTCCGGCAGTGAATTGGTGCGGTGAGATAATTCTGCCGCTTCAATAATTTTACCTTCCTGAGCCAGACGTAACCAATGTGGAATATAGTTATGAACCGGGCATTTCCATTCACAATAAGGATTGCCGCAATCCAGACAACGATCCGCCTGCTCTGCGGTTTGCTCCTGATCGAAAACTTCGTATATTTCTTTATATTCTTTGATGCGAATGTCTGATCCTTTTTTAGAAGGATCTTTTCGATCAACCTGCATAAACTGGAATATATTACCCATAATTTTACCTTAAATTTTTTAAAGCCTTTAGTGAGTTTGTCTAAAGGCTTTTAGCTACCTTGTGTAAATGCTTTAAGCGGCTTCGTTAGACAGTATATCTAACAAACCTTCAATTGATGCTGCTTTTGGCTTCACCAACCAGAATTTGCCGCTCATATCCGCAAAGTTATCAAGTAGGTACTGTCCCCATTCACTGCCTGTTGCCTGTACAAACTCTGCTATCTTAGATTGTAAATAATGACGATGTGCTTCACTCTGCTCACTACTGATACGATTGATATCAATCAGTTCATGGTTATAACGATCAACAAAGGTATTGTCTTTATCCAGTACATAAGCAAAACCACCAGTCATACCAGCACCAAAGTTAAGACCGGTATCACCCAGAACCGTAATCACACCACCGGTCATATATTCACAACCGTGATCACCAATGCCTTCAACGACAGCATGTGCACCAGAATTTCGCACGGCAAAACGCTCACCGGCTAAACCCGCCGCTAATAAAGAGCCGCCTGTTGCACCATATAAGCAGGTATTACCAATAATAGTTGTTTCATTACTCTTGAATGTAGTACCGCATGCCTGATTGATCACAATGCGGCCGCCTGCCATGCCTTTACCGACATAATCATTGGCATCACCTTCTAATTCCAGGTGTAAGCCACCGGCATTCCAGACACCAAGACTTTGTCCTGCAGAGCCTTTCATTTTAATGGTAATCGGTGTATCACTCATACCTAAATTACCATGTCGTTGTGCGATTTCACCAGACAAACGAGCACCGATGGAGCGGTCTACATTTTTCACATCAAATTCAAAGGTACCGCCTGATTTGTTTTCAATGGCTGATAGTGTCG
>WTAX01000079.1 GCA_013139395.1 Gammaproteobacteria bacterium
GCACCATGCTTTCTAATCGTATATTGCAGCCTGGCTTAAAAGCCATGGGATTATGGACTCAATTTCAATCCGTGCGTCTTGCCCGGGAGAAAGTAGATGAGTTATTCTCATTAAAACAGGAAGAAGGCGGTGATATAGAAAAAAATCAGGAAATATCAGGTGCTATTAGATTATCAAACATTAGTTTTAAATACCCTGAACAACAAGAACCACTTTTAGATGATATTTCATTGGACATTAAAGCAGGTGAAGCTATTGCTATTTCTGGTGCTAATGGTGTGGGTAAAAGCACATTAATTAAAATATTATCTGGTTTTTTAGACCCGGATCAGGGTCAGATATTAATCGATGGCGTCCCTATAAAAGAATACAACTTAGAATATTTACGTTCTCAAATTGCAATTATTCCTCAAAAAGGAGTCATTTTTGAGGGTGCTATACTGGAAAATATGACCCTGTATCGTGAAGAGAAAGCCGTTGATCAAGCCATTGAATTAGCAGAACAACTAGGCTTAGATGAAATTATTTCGAGGCTCCCCGAAGGTCTTGATACACTTGTCGGAGGTTCATCTGTCGGTACATTATCAGAAGGTGTCAGTCAAAAAATCATCATGGTGAGATCATTGGTCGGTTATTTACCTATTATATTATTTGATGATGCTAATGCTAACTTTGATTTAAAAAATGACAGCAAACTCCATTCTGTTATGAAAAATTTAATTGGCAAGCGAACCATAGTGATAGTTTCTCATCGACCTTCATTTATGCGGCTATGCGATCGCCAATTTGAAATTAAAGAGGGTAAATTAATAGATATTTCTGAAAAACTGGCTTCTTTTTCACCTAAAACAACTGCTCTTGAAACTGTTCCTAAAACAAAAGTACCGGCGGTATCTTAATCATGACGACTCAAGATAATACAATGATTAAAAATCCAAGCCCTGATAAAGAAAACAAAAATATCTCAGATGATAAGGCTGCAGCAAAGAAATTTGATGAATCACGTTTTATCTCACAAGCGATTTCTAATGCTCTGCGACATGATAAAATTGATGAGTTACAATTTGATTCACCATACGCTGCATGTATTTTTCCTCTTTTAGAAGCACTTGGCTGGCATAATAATGCACGTGATTTAGTAGAGGCATTACCACACTTTGTTGAACAACTTGATTTGGTGGATCTACGCAATATTCTCATTTCACTCGGCTTTGAAAGTCAGTCATGTTCTAAACGACTAAAAAAAATAAAACCTGAACTATACCCGTGTCTCTATGAAACAAAGCAAGGTGATTTATTAGTTTTAATTGATAAGAATAAAGATGAGTATGTTTATTACGATGCCGTAGAAGGAGAAAAGAAAACAGGCCAGCTACCTAATCTAAAAGGAACAGCCTACTTTTTTACCGATACTAACCCCACTCATGGTATCAGCAGTAAAGAAAATAAATCAGAAGCCTGGTTCTCACGTTTAACAAAACGCTTTAATAAAATGGTGATTCATCTATTAGCCATGACAGCAATTGTTAATATTGTAGCACTGCTGATTCCACTTTTTGTTATGGTGGTTTATGATAAGGTCATTGGCAGCAAATCCATAGAAACACTCCCTTATCTTCTTGCCGGAGTCAGTATTTTAATCGTTGCTGACCTGGCATTAAGACTCCTTAAATCAAGATTACTCGGCGCACTGGCTGGTCGAATTGACTATCTGATTGGCGTTGAAACCTTTCGGCAATTACTCTTTTTGCCCCCCTTGTTCACGGAACGCTCATCAGTGGCTTCTCAGTTATCCCGTTTAAAACAATTTGATTCTATTCGTGATTTTTTTACCGGCTCCAGTGCCGCCATTATTCTCGAATTACCCTTTGTTATTTTATTTATTGCTGTCATTGCCGCCATTGCGGGATGGATTGCCCTGATTCCGGTAATTATGGCCGCTATTTATGCCCTGATTGCATTCTTCTGGATACCTTATCTTAATGCTAAACTGCTCAGAAGTGGTCAGGCTAAGACTGCTAAACAAAATATCTTAATGCAAACACTTTCTGGCCGTAAAGAAATAAAATCTATTGGTGGTGAAAGCGTCTGGTGGGAACGGTTTAGAGAAATATCCGGAGAAGCCGTTTATTCAAATTATAAATATTTTGTTGCTAATGGCATTCTTGCCAGTTTTTCTCAAAGCTTAATGACGCTGTCAGGTATTACCGTGGTTGGATTTGGCGCACTGAGTGTCATTGAGGGCAGCATGACAATGGGTGCATTAATTGCGACCATGGCATTAATCTGGCGTGTACTATCCCCTATCCAAAGTATATTTCTTGCCTTTCCTAAGTTTCAACAAGCCTTTAAATCCATTAAACAAATTGATCAATTGATGAGATTAGGCACAGAAAAACATGGCCAGCATTCAGGCTTATTATTACGTGATTTTCAAGGTGGCATCAGTATTGATAAAGTCAGCTTCAGATATGGCCCAAATTCTGATCCTGCCATATTGGGTGCTACATTTAAAATTGAGCCGGGTGAAATGGTTGCCATTGTCGGCAATACCGGATCAGGCAAATCAACATTAATCAAACTCATTGCCGGCATGTATAAGCCTCAGGCAGGCTCTATCATGTTTGATAAGATGGATATACGTCAGCTTAATTCAATGGAATTGCGACGTTCCATTGCCTATATTCCACAAGAGAGTAAACTTTTTCATGGCACAATTGCACAGAATCTGCGTTTAAACAATGCCCTGGCTTCAGATGATGATTTAACGCATGCAGCTGAACAAGCAGGTGTTCTTGAGCAAATTCTAGCTCTACCTGATGGCTTTGACACTCGTATTGGTGATAATTTTACTGAGCGACTGCCGCCTGGTTTTTTACGTTCAATTTCTATGGCTCGTGCTTTTATAAGCCCTGCTACAATCTTTCTATTAGATGAACCCGGTGCTTCTCTGGATGATAATGCTGATCAAAATTTTATGAATCAAATTAAACTAATAAAAGGCAAACGAAGTATTGTTATGGTCAGTCATCGTCCCAGTCATATCCGTCTTGCTGATAAGGCTATACTATTAGATCAAGGTATTGTGCAATTTGTCGGTCCTTCTGATGAAGCCGTTAAACTTTTATTAGGAAGTGTATAATGAAAGAAAACTCACTGATTTTCTCACGAAATGGTAAAAATGCCTTACCACGAGCTCGAGCTCGATTTCTCGCTCAAGCAATTCAACTAGAAGAAAGTAATCATTCATCGACAATTAATCTGGCTATTTATTTCACCTTACTATTAATGTTAAGTGCAATTATCTGGGCCTGGTCTACAGATATTAATGAGGTTGCTATTAGTCGCGGAGAGGTCATTCCGGCAGGATTAATACATAATATTCAACATTTTGAAGGTGGTATTGTTGAAGAAATTAATGTCCGCAATGGCTCTAAAATTAGTAACGGTGATTTATTAATCCGATTTTCTCCACATTTACTGGAATTAGAACGTGAACAGCTCTACGTTAAAAAAGCATCACTTGATCTTGAAATGGAGCGTTTACACGCCCTCTTTGAAAATAGAGCTCCTGACTTCAGTGCTTTTGAAAAGAAGTTTCCTATTCTAACGAAGAAACAACAGATCATCTTCAAAGGGCAAAAATTTACTCAGGAAACTGAATTAAAAGTCATTGATAAGCAGATCAGTCTTAAAGCGCTGGAATTAAAACGTCAAAAGAATCAGGCTAAATCAATACAACGTGAATTAAAATTACTTAAAGAACAGGTTGCTATTCGACAAAAATTATCCAAACAAAAAATTGTTTCACGAACCGAATTGATTTCCAGTCAATCAAATCTGGCCAGTTCTGAAAGTGAGTATAGAACTATTCAGGATGGTGTTTTTATTGCAGAATCAGCACTAGAGGAAACTCAATTACGTCGTCTTGAAACTGCAGCTCAATTTACTGAAGAATTAGAACTCAAAGCAGGTGAAGTTGCATCACAATTAGCCGAGTTGAATCAACTCTTGAATAAAATTGACAAGAAAAGTCTCCAGTTAAGTATTTATGCACCTATTACGGGAATTATTAAAAGTTTAACCGTTAATAATATTAATGAGGTCGTAGAGCCTGGGCAGGTGATCTTACAGATCGTTCCTATTGATGATGAAATGATCATTGAAGCTAAAATCATCCCTGAAGAAATAGGACGTATTGGTTTAGGTCAGGATGTTAACGTTAAATTTGACAGCTATGATCCAGCACGTTATGGCACTGTAAACGGTAAAGTTTCACAACTCTCTGCTTCTACTTATCTGGATGACAGACAAGAACCCTATTATCGAGCAGAAATTACATTAGAAAAAAATTATGTAGGAAATGTCAGCAGTAAGATGAAAATCATACCTGGTATGACAGTACAAGCAGAGGTTAAAACAGGTTCAAAATCCATTCTGGATTATTTAATGAAACCCGTTTCACGTGGATTTAGTAATGCCTTTACGGAAGAGTAGGATTTAATTTAATTGCGATATAAGTCATAAGCTGCCCATTGGATAGAGGATAGACACAGCTTCTCATAGCCATCTTTACTATAGATTTGCTCACCACTCTATACGTTCTGATTCATCCATCAAAACTTCTGATTCTTCACTCGAATTCACAATACCTGTAGTATCAGCTACCAGGTTCAACGCACTCACAGCCAATTGATCATCCGTTTCTTCAGCATTAACGATCAGTGTCCATGGATCATCTGAATCGGCATAAACATTATCCGCAGAAAATGTATCTTCACTCAATGTTGTTTCAGTTGCATCAATCCACCCATTGCTTGTATCAACATCAAAGCTGCCCGCTACATCTAATTGAGTAAATGCGTCTGTTAGCTCTTGTTCAGTTGTACCGGAAGTATCGAATTCTAATACATCAATCTCAGATAAATCGTCTGTATCTGTAACGCTGGTTTGTTCAGATTCAATAGCTTGCCCAGTGTCAGTAATGTCTTCAAAGTATTCACTATTATGGTCAAAATCATCTGATAATGCACTAATTTCTTCAAAAGTAATTAAGCCATCATCCCCAATATCATGAGCATTAATCACAGAGATCATAGCACCATCTAAATCATAAAATGTGATACTATCACCTACGTTATATTCAAATGTGCCTGTCTTACTCGTATCGCCAGCTAAACCAGAACTGGTTTCATAACTAATATCTTCAATTGCATTAACGACAAGCGTGGCGGACATAAGCTGATGAGTACTTTGATTTTCATTTTGATCATCGATATGTTCATCAAAATCAACACTCTCCATATCAGTATATTCTTCAAGCATGTCCTGGACATGATTCATTGCCGCTGCTTCATCAACATAAACACCACCAATACTTTCAACCAGCTCCTGAACTGCTGCTTCACTGGCAGTATTAAGATCCAAAGTCACATTAGCCAATGCATCTCGTGTTTCAGCAGTAATAAGGATATTATCGCTACTATCACTATCAATTGACTGTAGAAAAGTAGCCATATTCTCAAGGTGTTCATCATTCATATCAGAACGATCAACATCAGCGATATCCTGAAGGAAAGTTTGCCCAGCCATAGCTTCTTCTGCTGTAACAGAACCGAGTTCAACACCACCCACATTAAAAGTAATAGTATCCCCCTCATGAAAAGAATAACCACCATTTTCATCAGTAAAGCCATGCAAACCGGATGAAGTACTGTATTCAACACCTTCGACTACACCATCAATTAATACTGCAGTCATTGTTTCATTATCACCACCAGAATCCGTCGTAGTGGCCGTGACCTCCAGTTTAAATCCACCCTCACCATCTGACAGTAGTTCAGTAGGACTTATAATGTTAACATCACTTAAATCATTTGCATTTAAAAGATAGTCGCCATCATCGTTGGCTGTTATCTCTGTATCATCCTGATAAACTTTGACACCATCAGGTATATCATGACCCGATATTGTAACTTCTGTAATTGATTCACTGCTATCAGTATCAGCTAATGCTACTGTCACATCAATATCATAACTATAACTGTCAGGCTCTTCAGTAGTTTTAACATCAGCTAATATTTTTTTAACTTTTATATGTGTGTCATCCCCAACACTGACACTAATATAGTTAAACTCACCACCATTTTCAGGATTAAACTCATAATTATATTTATGATCATCATCTGCTGTAGCATCCATTGACATACTATCGCCAACTTGATTACCATCTTTATCATAAGCAGTAATGGTAATCACTCCATCTTTACCAGATTGATATTTCTCAATCTCTAAAGTCATGCTTTCAACCGTTTGATTATCAGCAAGCTCTTTTATTTCAATAGTTTCAGCACCCTTCTTTCCTACATCTGCATTGTAATTTTTAACT
>WTAX01000098.1 GCA_013139395.1 Gammaproteobacteria bacterium
GAAAAGATATGGGGGCTTTTAATCGGGATAAGGTACTCAAGTTTTTTGATGGAAAAAGAATGGTGAGGGAATATCAATCACTTTTTTTTACTAGGGGCTGTTGATCTTTTGTGATTAAAAAATAAGCAGCATGGTAATCAAGTATAATGGTTTTACCACAAATCAGCATACGAGATTAAGACCATGCCAAGAACAATGTTAACAGATGAATACTGGAAAAAGCTATCACAATTAATGCTTTATACTGGTCGAATTTACAATAAGGCAGAACATAGAAGCACTTTGGAAGGGATTCTTTACCGAATGCGGGTGGGTTGTCCATGGAGAGATGTACCAGAATCTTTTGGCCACTGGAGTGCCATTTATAGACGATTTAATTTGTGGTCGAAAAAAGGCATTATGCTCCAGCTGTTTAATGCTCTGAAGAAACTATCTGATATTGAATGGGAATTTATCGATGGCAGCATTATAAAGGCTCATCAACATAGCATGGGTGCTTCAAGTAATAGTGTTGAAGCAATTGGAAAAAGCCGTGGTGGTAATACCACTAAGATACATATGGCTGTTGATAGCTACGGTTTACCGATTGAATTTATCCTGACTGGCGGTGAAGTTCATGACAGTAAAGCTGCCCCTGATTTGATCGCCAGTTTACCCGATTCAGACTACGTTATAGCGGATAAAGGCTATGATAGTGAATCAATAAGAGAAATTATTCGTAACAAAAAGGCCATACCTGTTATACCCAGAAAGAAGAATTCAAAAACTGGCAATTCAGATATGGACTGGTGTTTGTACAAATACAGGCATCTGGTTGAAAACATATTTGCCCGGCTAAAAGATTATCGGGCAATTGCTACACGTTACGATAAGTTGGAAAGAAATTATGCCAGCACATTAGCTTTGGCTTGTTGTTTAATCTGGCTACCAATGTGGATTGGTTAAAATATGAGCACGAAAGATCAACAGCCCCTAGTATTTGAAACAAAATGATTAGTAGGATTTTGGTCTTTTTATCTGAATATTAATTCAAACAGATAGAAATCCAATGTTTTATTTTATACGAGTTGTCTGCTTTTTTCTCTGATTGAGACATGTGAATGATTATTAAAAGCGTAAGTTTCACAACTTTATAATTACTGCTTTTTACCTTCAAACGTTAGTCAGTATAAAAACTGAATTAACACTTAGGGACGTGAACGTACAAAATGCTGTTTTTAAATTTCAAAATATTTATTTTTTTCTGCTAATTGGTCTTGCTGACCTAAAGCCGAAAATTAGCTTTTCCTTATTTAATTTAGTATGGGTGAAAAGCGGTTATTTCATGAGTCAAACAAATTGTTTATTCCAATCTAATATTCTGATTTTTACCACCCTTAACTCAGTCGCTCTTTGTACTTAGCACCAATTGAGAGATTTTCACGGACTAACGACCGAAGTGAAAAAGCAGCCATTCAAAAGCAAAGAATATTCATTATTCATGTTTACTAAAAAAGGCTAAATTGTACAAATAGCGGTCATATTTAATGGTATTTATGGTGACTAAAAGTGACTCCTTTGGAGGAGAGCAGTCATTTTTCTATATCATGGATATGAGTATCATTTAATTAAATTAATTCTCAGCCAATCAACAACGGTACTATCTTCAATACCTGCATGATAAGCACATCAACAACGCATAGTGGTATCAGCAGATTAGCGGAGATAATTCATTTTCCATAAATGGATGCTTCAGTGCTTTTGAGGGTGGTTCATTAAATAACCGACGGTAGTCAATAGCAAACTTTGCCGGTTGATAGAAGCCATGTTCGCAGGCAACTGCAGCCACAGTTGTTGTATCCGGACTGCTGACCAGCAATGTGCGGCGTGCAGCATGCATACGTTGCAGGCGCAAATAGGCCAGTGGTGTCAGCTCAAAATTGTCTAGGAATGCGTATTCTAGTGTGCGCAAACTCACTCCGGCCGATTGACTGATTTCAGGTATGGAGACTGAAGTAATATCTACTTCGCGCAGAAATTCCAGCGCCTGTTCCATGCCCTGCTTACGTCTGGATAATTTCGCTTTGGGTGGTGAAGGGTAAGGAACCTCGATGAGATTCATTAATTGATTAAGCAGATCTTCCCGTATGCTTTGTACTGCAGCCGAAGATTTAAGCATATCAGGTTTATGATAAGCGTTATTAAGCAATCCAAGCAACCATTGACCAAAGCATTTTACTTTGACCGAACTGGATGGCAGCTGGTGGTTGTCGGCTACGTGTTGCAGTGCCTGGTAGTGTTCAGGTAGCAGATAATCAGCTAGCAGATACATCTCCACCAGCAGTACAATGTGATCATGTCCTTTTCTCAACAGTGTACTCATACCTCCAGGAAGTCCTATAGGTAAACTTGAATCACATACTGATTTACCCCAATAGACAGAGCGCATGCCTGATGGCAAGGGCACCCCAACGGCGAAGATGTTTGCTGGTGATAAGCCTTGTAAACGACATCCAATGTCAAATTTCTCCCGGTAAAGTGTGATACCAGGCATTGTGACATAGCGTATGTGATAGCCAAAATTGCCAGCCTTTGTAGGAGTATTGCAAAGCTCCCAGGGTTGCACTAATTGCTCATAGATACTGGGGTCTATGGCTCTTGCTTCACCTACAGTCGGTATCACTATCTCAGCGCGTTTGCTGTTTTTCTCGATTATCACCACATTCATCCCAATTTTTTTGCGTTTTGCGAAAAAAGTATAGACTCATATTTATCATCGCTTTAGTATACAGCAAAAAGTTAAAGACGATGTAAATGCATGAAGCTGGTAAACACATGAGACTGGCAATGACGTTTACAAATTCAGTTTCTGTTTCTGTTTCAGTTTCTACAATAGCTTATTCAAATTAGTTAACAGACATTAACACTACTCAGAATTGATTTTACAATTATTATGAAAAAATACTCTTTATCGACACTCGCTTTTATCACTACACTCACATTTTCTCCTCTCTCATTCTCAGCAGGTCTCTGGCTTTATGAAGCCGCTACGCCGGAAATGGGCACCGCTTCAGCAGGTCGAAATGCGACAGCCAATAGTGCCTCCACTGCGATTTTTAATCCGGCAGCAATGACACGCCTGGATCGGGATGAATTAATGGTGGGCTTTCAGCCCATGTATGTTAAAGCACGCTTTGATATTGATGAGGGTTCCGGATCAGGCGGTGGTGATGGCGGCAATGCGGGTGGCTGGGTACCTGCTGCATCAGTGAGCTATGTTCATGAATTGTCACCTGACTTGAAGCTGGGTATTGCCAGCGGCTCATATCTCGGATTGGGGCTGGACTTTAATTCTGCTTGGGGAGGGCGTTATTTTGCCACCGAAGGAGAGATTTTAACATTGGCTACGGGCTTTAGTCTGGGCTATAAAGTCAATGATAACCTGTCTATTGGTGGTGGTGTGAATATTGTTTATGGCTCCCTGAATCAAGAAATGGACTGGAATAACCTTGTTCCGCCTGGAACAGCCGATGGCAAAGTTAAAATCGATGACTCGGATGTTGCTTATGGTTTTAATCTGAGCTTATTGTATGAATTTTCATCTTCTACCCGGATGGGTGTTTTGTATGTATCAGAAATTGAATTTGAATTTGAAGATACTGTAGATACCTCTAGGCTTACTGGTTTACCTGCTTATATTCTTGCTGATGCAGAAGTCGATATGGATATGAGTTTGCCGCAGAGTGTGTCACTGAGTCTTTATCATCAACTGGATGAACAATGGGCATTTCTGGCCAGTGCCAGCTGGCAGGAATGGTCTGAATTTGGCAAGACCGATTTGAAATTTGCTAAAGGTAAGGTTGAAGATGATCGGGATTTTGACGATACCTGGGGTGTGGGCTTTGGCGTTCACTATCAATTGTCTGACTCCTGGAAACTGATGAGCGGCATTCACTATGACAGTTCTCCGGTTTCAAATAGTGAGCGGACTATCGATCTCCCCCTTGACCGGCAAATCCGCTATGCGTTTGGTGCTCAATATGAATACAGCAGTGACCTGACACTCTCGGCAGCCTATGAACTAATGGATGCCGGCAAGGCCAAAGTAAATCAAAGTGGTTTGGATCGTCAGGGGACACTCAATGGCGAGTTTGACAGCAATTATCTGCATATTTTTAATATGAATGCCAGCTGGAAATTTTAAATGAATCGATTGTGGCTTCATCCAACTAATACCTTAAGGATATCACTGTTATGACAAAGTGTTTAAATTTTGTACCTCGTCTTGTGTTGCTTGTTGCAACTATGGGGCTGAGTCAATCTCTCTGCGCTGCTACAGAACTAGACCGTAGTGCTATCCCAATGGATATTTCAAAGTTTGAGGGGAAAATAGGCAAGACTTATAAAGAGTCTACGCCAAAATGGCAAACCCCTACCAATGCACCAGATGGTGCACCCAATGTGATTGTCATCCTTTTGGATGATGTAGGCTTTGGTCAAACCTCTACCTTTGGAGGGCTTATACCGACACCTAACTTAGACAAAATGGCTGCAGAAGGACTCAAGTACAACCGTTTTCATACCACAGCGGTGTGTGGACCCACACGGGCTGCACTGCTTACCGGGCGTAACCACCATGATGCAGGTAGTGGATTTTTAATGGAATGGGCAACGGGGTATCCTAGCTATTCTACGCTGATCCCTAAAGACACAGCAACCATCGCTGAAGTTCTCAAAGACAATGGATATGCCACTTGGTGGTATGGTAAAAACCACAATACTCCAGACTGGGAACAAACAGTGGCCGGACCTTTTGACCGTTGGCCAACAGGCTTGGGCTTTGATTATTTCTTTGGTTTCAACTCTGGAGAGACACACCAGTTCTACCCTACACTATTTGAGAACACGGTCGCTATCGAACAAGACAAGTCTCCTGAAGAGGGGTACCACTTTACTACCGATATGACCGATCGTGCCATTGCACAAATGAAGTTTTCAAAATCTGTAGCACCTAATAAACCTTTCTTTATGTATTTTGCGCCAGGTGCCATGCATGCACCGCACCATGTGACTGCGGAGTGGCGTGATAAATTTAAAGGTAAATTTGATATGGGCTGGGACAAATACCGTGAAATTGTTTACAAAAAACAACTTGAAATGGGCATCTTACCTAAAGGTACAAAACTTACATCCAGACCTGAATGGGTTCCTGCCTGGGACAGTTTAAATAAAGATCAAAAGAACGTCTACTCAGCATTCTTTGAAAACTTTGCCGGATTCTTTGCACACACTGACCATGAAATTGGTCGTTTACTGGATGCAGTCAAAGAGCTTCCAGATGCAGACAATACCATGGTTATTTATATAGTAGGTGACAACGGAGCCTCTGCTGAAGGTGGCCCCGATGGTACACTCAATGAGATCAAAGCACTCAATGGTATCAATACCAAGTTCGAAGATGTCCTAGCGCATATGGATACACTTGGCGGACCTGAATCAGAGCCACACTACCCTGTAGGTTGGGCCTGGGCAGGAAATACCCCCTTTCAGTGGGTAAAACAAGTGGCTTCACACCTTGGTGGAAGTCGCAACCCTATGGTTGTGACCTGGCCTGCAAAAATTAAACATGATGACAAGCCGCGTGAACCATTCCTTCATGTTATAGATATTTTACCAACTGTCCTTGAAGCAGCATATATTCCTATGCCTGAAACAGTGAAAGGCATTAAACAAAAGCCACTGGCGGGTAAATCATTTCTTGCGAGCTTTACTGACCCTAAATTTAAAGGGCGTTCAGATCAATACTTTGAAGTTTTGTCTAATCGTTCTATCTATAAAGATGGTTGGAAGGCCAATGCGCAACATACTATACCATGGCGTCAAGACCTTGCTCCAGGAAACTGGGACAAAGACAAGTGGGAACTTTACCATTTAGACAAAGATTTCTCTGAAGCAAATAACTTGGCAGAAAAAATGCCTGAAAAACTTGAAGAGATGAAGAAAGAGTTTGATGCAGCTGCTGAAAAGTACCATGTTTATCCTTTGGATGATCGAGGTGCTGCACGTCTGGCTATGACCAAACCAGCGGTAATAGGGGTAGATCCAGATACAAAAATATACACTTATTATGAAGGTGCCACACGTATCCCTGAGCCTGCTGCACCACCGATGAAAAACAGATCATGGACACTTAAAGCCGATGTGAAAACCGAAGGTGAAAAAACTGAAGGTGTGATTATGGCTATTGGTGGTGTTGCTGCCGGCATAACACTCTATATGAAAAAGGGTATCCTGATTTTTGATTATAACTATTTTGAGGAACATACAATTCTCAAAGCAGACAAAGCAGTTGATGGTGAGATGAAAATTGAGCTTCAGTTTGTTTATACGGGTGGAGACAAGGCAGGTGGTGGTGCTGACCTTAGCTTAACAGTCAATGGTAAAAAAGTTTCGGAAGGAAAAATGCCTGCTACTGTGGCAGGACGTTTTGGTGTTGATAGCTTTGGTGTAGGCGAAGATACAGGACAGCCTGTTACTCCTGCATACAAACCACCATTCAAATTTACTGGAAAGATCGACAAGGTTTCTATTGAATTTTAATATTAATGCCAACTGGAAATTTTAAATAAATTAAGGAAAAAAATGAAAACAAAAAATAACCTTCTGATCATGGGTAGTTTGCTGCTCACCATTAGTGCTTCTCAGGGGCTTATAGCCCAGGAGAATATCCCGTTTACCAAGGCTGTACAGACACAAAAATACCTTGAGCCTACCAGGGTTTATGAAGAACAAAATAAAATTTCTGCACAAAAACTTAAACGGTTGGAGAAAAAGACAGGCAAAAAACCTAATATACTGATAATGATAGTGGATGATATGGGATATGGTGATCCTGGCGTTTATGGTGGTGGAAATATGATTGGTGCACCAACACCCCATATTGACAGCATAGCCAAGAATGGACTTCTCCTGACTTCTACTTATTCACAACCAACCTGCACTCCGACAAGGGCGGCTATGATGACGGGCAGATTTCCCGCCAGAAGTGGTTTAACTCGACCTATTTTGACTGGAGAAAGCCCGACTGTAAACCCATGGGCAGATGAAGTCACAGCCGCTTCTCTGCTGTCAAAAAATGGATATATAACGGCTCTTAGTGGTAAATGGCATCTGGGTGAACAAGATGGCTATTGGCCGCATCAGGTAGGATATGATGAGTATTTTGGAATCCTGAGTGTCTCGAGTGAATTTACACAAGGGATGGTTGAACGTCAATATCCAGACATGGTTTATAATCCTGAACGCATGGCGGTACTCAATAAATTAAGCCATAGAGCAATTACTGCAGGTAAAAAAGGGGGCAAATTAGAAACGGTTCAAGCGATCAAAACACTGGATGAGTTAGCCGAAATAGATCAAGACGTGGCTAAGTTTTCAGAGCAGTTTATTAGAAAGGCCGTTAAAGAGAATAAACCATTTTACCTTGTACACTCTTTTATCAAAGTGCATAATGATAACTACCCTGCAAAAGCGTTTAAAGGAAAAAGTCCTGCAAAATTTCCTTACAAAGATTCTGTGATTGAGGTGGATGATATTGTTGGGCGATTAACGGGTTTACTCAAAGAGCTTAAAATAGATGATAACACCTTCATCTTTTTTACCTCTGATAATGGGGCCAATGAGGATCTATGGCCGGACTCTGGATATCAGCCGTTTAAAGGTGGCAAAGGTACAACCTGGGAAGGTGGTGTCAGAGTGCCAGGGATTGCTTATTGGCCGGGTATGATAAAAGCTGGAAAACAGAGTGATGGTCTATTTGACTTGATGGATCTTTTTAATACCAGCCTTGCTTTAGCGGGTGTTGAGAAGCAAATATCTCCTGATAGATACATTGATGGTCTTGATCAGACTTCTTTCTTACTGGCTGATGATGGAAAATCAAACAGAGAAGCGGTGTTTATGTACTCTGAAAAAACTTTTATGGCATTACGCTGGGAAGAATATAAAATACACATGAAAGTATTTGATGTAAAACGCCCAATGTCTAATCTTGATGAAGCAACGATACTCAATGTTGGAATGTCTCCCTGGATTTATAATTTATATATGGATCCAAAAGAACAGGCAAGTACCGGCCATCGTTTTTTTGAATGGGGAATTGGTACAGCAGTAGGTTTAACCAGAGAACATGCTGATACTTATAAAGATTTTCCTATGAAAGATATTGGACTTGGAATGGCTGGTAAATAGTTTACGATTAGATGTTGAATTGAATGTTTTAAATAAAAAATAAGGAAAAATTGAATGAAAGTTATAAAGTTGATTTCTGTTACTGTACTTGGTGCGGGGCTGATACTGAGCAGTCAGGCATACGCAGCAAAAAAACCGAATATACTGGTATTATGGGGAGATGATGTGGGTTACTCTAATTCCAGTATCTACAATCAGGGTATGATGGGTTATAAAACGCCTAATATTGACTCTATTGCTCAGGACGGCGCATTATTTACAGATATGTATGCACAACAATCCTGTACTGCCGGGCGTGCTTCCTTCATCTTGGGACAGCATCCCTTTAGAACAGGCTTGTTAACTATTGGCATGCCTGGTGCTGATCATGGTATTGCTGACTGGATGCCCACTATTGCTGATTTACTGAAAGATCAGGGCTATACCTCTGGTCAGTTTGGTAAAAACCATCTGGGTGATCAGGATCATCATCTGCCTACTAATCATGGTTTTGATGAATTTTTTGGTAATCTGTACCATTTAAATGCTGAAGAAGAGCCTGAAACTTATCATTATCCAAAAGATCCTGAATTTAAGAAAAAGTATGGTCCTCGAGGGGTGATTCATTCCAGTAGTGACGGCAAAATAGAAGATACTGGCCCATTAACCAGAAAAAGAATGGAAACCGTTGATTACGAATTTGGTGCAGCAGCGAAAGATTTTATGCAACGTGCTGTAAAAGCGGATAAGCCGTTTTTTGTATGGATGAACTATAGCCGTATGCATGTCTGGACTCGCCTGCAGGAAAAATATCAGGGTATTACCGGTGTCAGTCTCTATGCTGATGGTATGAAAGAACTGGATGATATGGTGGGTGATATGCTGGCTCATGTGAAAAAGCTCGGGGTTGAAGATAATACTATTGTTATCTTTTCCACAGATAATGGTGCTGAAACCTTTACCTGGCCTGATGGTGGTTTAACCCCATTTCATGGTGAGAAAGGCACGACCTGGGAAGGTGGCATGCGTGTACCACAAATGGTTAAATGGCCTGATACCATCAAAGCAGGAACAATCTATAATGATATTATGAGTCAGGAAGACTGGATGCCGACCTTACTTGCGGCTGCGGGTGTTTCTGATGTAAAAGAAAAACTGGCTTCAAAATCGGGTCTGAAGGCTAACGGCAAAGATTTCAGAGTTCATCTGGATGGTTTTAACTTCCTGCCTTATTTTCAGGGCAAAGAAGAGCGGGGACCACGTCATGACATTTATTACTTCTCGGCTTTAGGTGATTTGAATGCGATACGCATGGATGACTTTAAAGTGGCTTTTGCTATTGAAGAAGGGGCAATTAATGAAGCCATACGTGTTACGCCTAACTGGCCGATTATTACCAATTTAAGAGCAGACCCTTTTGAAAAAGGTTATAATGAAAGTGCCTTATATCTGAGATGGTATGCCGATATGATGTGGTTATTTGTGCCAACACAGGAGAAAGTGGCTCAATTTATCAGCTCACTTGAAGGCTATCCCATGCAGGAAGGCATGGAGCTCAATCCAGGTGGTATTAATTACAAATCACTCAAAGCAATGAAAGCATTGCATGAGCTGAAAGGTATAAAGTCAGAGTTGAAATTTCCTGCACTCAATTAATCTGTTGATAAAGGAGAGTATTACTCTCCTTTATTGTTTTATATCTTAAAATTTTAGTGCTTAGATTGTGAGTACAGGTAGTAATAAAGTGCCCACCTGAACACAAAGTTACCTTATGAAATTAAATAATTATTTTTACCTGCTGATTAGCCTGTGTCTTTGTATCATCCTGTCATCCACTTATGCTAAGACTGTCAGCCCTGAGGATTGTCAGGCATGTCATCCTGATGAATACCGACAATGGGAAGGGTCACATCATGATTTTGCCATGCAGATTGCCGATAAGAACAGTGTTTCAGGTAATTTTAATCAGGCTGTTTTTTACAAGCAAGGCGTTAAAGACGGCATTAAAACGACATTTTATAAAAACAATGATCGTTTTATGGTGAAAACGGATGGTGAAAACGGCAAGTTACAGGATTTTGAAATTGCCTATACCTTTGGTGTTTATCCGCTACAGCAATATATGGTTAAATTTCCAAAAGGAAAAATTCAGGTGCTGGACATTGCCTGGGATAGTCGAACTCATGAGGAAGGTGGACAACGTTGGTTTAGTCTGCATCCGGATGAAAAAATTATGGCTGGTGATGTGCTGCACTGGACTGGCCCTAATATGAACTGGAACTATATGTGTGCTGATTGTCATAGTACCAATCTGAAAAAAAATTATAATCAGTCAGATAAGACTTATGCGACTCAGTGGGATGCGATTAATGTTTCCTGTGAAGCCTGTCATGGTTCTGCAGCTGATCATATCAGCCATGCCACTGAAATCGAGCAGGGCAATAGAAACAAAGCATTGGATAAGGAATGGCTTAACAATAAAAAATTAAGCATTAATTTTCCCTTGGCTAAGCAGCGTCACTGGCAAACCCATAAAGAAACAGGAAAACCCCGGCTCAGTGAGAAATCCGATCAATATCAGGTTGAACTCTGTGCCAAGTGTCACTCAAGACGTTCACAGTTTAGTGATGATTTTGTTCCGGGTGATAATTTCAGAGATCATTACCTGCCTTCTTTATTAACAGAATCATTGTATTATCCTGATGGTAAAATTAATGATGAAGTGTTCGTCTACGGTTCTTTTGTACAAAGTAAAATGTATCATTCGGGCGTTATCTGCAGTGACTGCCATAATACCCATACGCTTGAATTAAAAGTACCTGGAGACAAGGTTTGTCAGCAATGCCATTTAAGCAGCCAGTATGCGACAGCCACACACCATTTTCATCAGCAAGATTCTACAGGGGCTGACTGCATCACCTGTCATATGCCGGCAAAAACTTATATGGGGGTTGATGTACGAAATGATCACAGTTTTCGTATTCCTCGTCCTGATTTATCACAAGCACCAGGGATTCCAGATGCCTGTACGAACTGTCATGAAGATAAAAGCAGCCGATGGGCAGCGCAGGCAATAAAAAAATGGTATGGAAAAACACCCACAGGATATCAGCAATTTAGCCCAGCTTTGTATGCGATTCAGGCACAAACTGATCAGACCTTGACTGAAATTTATAATGTCTTACTGAGTGAGATTCCAAATATTGCCAAAGCCAGCGTTGTTAACCACTTAGGGGATTATCCGTCACAGCAAACCCTAATGACTTCTCTGCAGATGCTCAATTCAGGTGATGCGGATATACGCCGTTCGGCTTTACAATCACTGTCATCTTTTCCAATTCAGCATACACTTAAATCTATTTTCCCTAAATTAGAAGATCCCGTTAAAACAGTGCGCCTGGAAGCCGCCAGGATTTTATCGGCCCTGCCTGAAGGTAATATGGGAAAACAACAAAAACAGATATTAGACAAGGCCATAGAAGAGTACCGTCAAAGTCTGTTGTTTATCTCAGAGCGGCCTGAAGCACAATTATCTCTGGCACAGCTTTATCAGAACTGGGGAAAAACAGGGCAGGCTGAAAAAGCATTTATAGAAGCACTCAGATTACAGAAACACTCTATACCTGCTTATGCTAATTACGCCAATTTTATGCAGCACCAGGGTAGAGAAACAGAAGCTTATGAGTTATTACAACAGGGTATAAAAGTGACTCATGCAGCCTCATTGTATCATGCTCTGGGCTTATGGTTTGTCCGTAGTAAGGATCAGCAAAAGGCTTTAATTAACCTGCAAAAAGCCGCTGATATGGAAACCGACAATGCCCGCTATCAATATGTCTATGCGGTGGCAATGGCAGCTAAAAATCCTCAGCAGGCTATTGAAATTTTAGAAACTTCATTGCAAAAACACAGCGGAGATGTTGCAACACTCGCAGCTCTGATGAATTATTATAAACAATCCGGTGATCAGTTTAATGCAGATAAGTACCGCAGAAAAATAGAAAAAGTAATGACGTATAAGATTCAATCTAAATAATTGAATACACAACAACGCAAGCATAACCGTCTTTTATTAAGGAGCCATTAATGAGCAATAGTATAATAAAAAATCAGATAAAATTATATAAAACATTCTTTATTTATAAACTACTTTTCAGTTTTCTGTTATTCAATTTATTGACTATAAGTGTTTATGCAAGTGATCAAGCTAGGAGTAAACCTAAATTAATTCTGCAAATAACAGTCGATCAACTTCGAGGCGATCTGCCTACACGCTATTATGAACGTCTTGGTCAGGGTGGGTTTCGTTATCTCTGGGAAAAAGGTCTGGTTTATAGTAATGCCCACCATGCTCATGCTAATACGGAAACCATTGTAGGTCATGCGACCCTGGCAACAGGTGCTCATCCATCGGGTCATGGGATGATAGGTAATCTCTGGCTTGATCGGGAAACGAATCAGACTACTTATAATATTGAAGATCCAGATTATAAGCTTCTTACAAAGGGTGCCGGCGTTGATGCCAATACTGAAATTGATCCAACCCAGCGTGCGGCGAGAACAGATGGTCGTTCACCTGCAGCCATACTGGTTTCAACATTTTCTGATGAATTAAAAGCCCATGGTAATGGTCAGGCAAAGGTGTTTGGTGTATCAGTTAAAGATCGTGGTGCGGTTTCTATGGCGGGTCACGCAGGCAAGGCATTCTGGTTTTCGAAAGCTAACGGTGTATTTGTTACCAGTAATTACTATTATGAGAGCTATCCTGAATGGGTAAGTGACTGGAATAAAAAGAAACTGGCTCAGAGCTATGCAAATAAATCATGGCAGCTACTACATGATAAAGAAACATACCTGTTCGGTCAATCAGATGATCGGCCATGGGAGACCAGTGTTGGCAACTTTGGTCGGGTATTTCCTCACCCTTATGGTGCAGCAGATGATAAGTATTTCACTACCTTGTTAACATTAAGTCCGGCAGGAGATGAACTAACGCTTGATTTTGCGAAAACGCTATTAATAAGTGAACAACTGGGGCAGGATAAAGTGACTGATTATCTCAGTATCAGTTTTTCTTCAACAGATTACGTGGGTCATATATTTGGACCATCCAGTCTGGAAACAGAGGACAATATTTTAAGACTGGATCGACGTCTGGATGATTTATTTCAGTTTATTGACCAACATGTCGGTCTTGAAAACACTTTGATTGTTTTGTCTGCTGATCATGGTGCACCGGATACTCCAGGATATATGAACTCACTGAATATTCCTGCCGGTTATATTGCACCGGAAACCTGGGATAAAAAAGCAGCTATTAATCGTCTGAAAAAACAATTTTCTATTAAAGGTCAACTCATAGAGAGATATGAGCACCCCTATGTCTATTTATCTCAGGCTGTTATTGATGATAAAAATATTAACCATCAGGCACTTGAAGAAGCCGTTGTTAATGAACTGACAAATTTCCCTGGTGTATTTTTGGCGGTTTCCAGTACCGCTTTGAGAAGAGGTAACTTACCTGAGACAGAATTACACCGTGCGGTTATTAATAACTTTTATGAAAAACGTTCGGGTGATGTTTATCTGGTTTTTAAACCCAACTGGTTTTTCAATGATTTTGATGGCCTGACAGTGGCTTCAAGTCATGGTTCACCCTGGCAGTATGATACTTATGTGCCCATTGTTTTTGCTGGTATGGATATTCAGTCCAAAGTAATTACTCGTAAGGTTCATACGGTTGATGTAGCAGTGTCGCTATCTTCTTATATGGGGATTAAACCGCCTTCGGGTTCGGCAGGTGAGATATTGAGTGAACTTATTGAGTAAAGGATGGAGCTATTGATATAAAAAGGCCTGTATATTAGATTTTAACATCAAGCTCCCTTTATGTATGTTAAACTTAATTTTAACAAAGCTTTATAAGAGTCATCAGCCAAATAAAATTGTGCTGCTGTCGCCGCTGTGCAAATATATTCAAATTGTAAACAAGACAGAGGCACTATTTTATGTTTGATAAGAGAAAACTACTATAATGAATAAAATTATGCTCAGCGGATGTTTTTATCTATTAATGGGCTTACAACTCAATGCTATTGCCGATGATGAGTTTATCTCTGAGCAAAGAAAGGCCTATGATACATTGTCTCCTGAAGATATTAAAAGCATGCGTCAAGATATTCTGAGTATGGCAGATCAGACGCTTGAACATTTATATAAAGAGAATCCTGAAGCACAAGAAGAAATAAACAATGCTTATGGCTATGGCGTATTCAAAGGCCAGGCTGTCAACCTGGTCATGTATGTTGCTGGCAAGGGTCTGGGGGTTATTTATGATAATAAAACAAAAACACCTATTTATATGAATGCTATCAGAGCAGGAACAGGTCCGGGAGTTGGTTACAAATCCCTGCGTGGTATATTAATTTTTAATAATGAAAGCGTTTATAAACAATTCACATCAATTGGTTTGCAGCTAAGTGCATCAGGTGATGCAGCTTTAAAAATTGCTGGAAAAGGAGTTGGAGTATCAGGTGCAGCTTCTCTGATACCCGGAGTATCATTTTATCAACTGGTTGATACAGGCTTAGTATTACAGGCTAATTGGGGTGCTACAGAATTTCTTAAAGATCCCAATTTAAATAAATAAAATTAGTAGTTATAACTCGACTATAAAGTTTTTAGTTATTACTTTTTTAAAAACTTAATTTTTACGTTTCCAAAGCAGCTAAAGCAATGTATTTTAGAGAGGGTGAAGGTTCTAATCGCCCTAATTTAGACTGGGCTGACGCTGACTTTGATAAGAATGATCCCATATACAAAAAAACACGCAATGATGACCGTTTTGGTGGATCATTTACTGCGGTTTATAAAAAACCTTTTGGCTTTAAGGATTGGAACCTGTTGGGCAATGTTGCTTATTATGACTCTGATTCTAAAATTGATTTTTATGATACAAGTATTAAATTCTTCAGTCTGAGTGCTCTGTATCGTTTTTAGATTTTTTTTAATTAATATTTTTAAAAGTACTGACTTACTTGTATGACGGTTTAATGAAGTCACTGAAATATTATACAGAACAGCTCATAGATTATTTTTCGATTAATTGAATGGCTGCTTTTTTAAACTGATTTTTAAATTTTACTAAATCATCAAATTAGTGCTTTGTACAATTTCACCAATTCGGCTTATTCTGTAACTTTGAATGTCTGCACTTAATCAGTAAGCCGCCACTTTATAAAACAGAGCTAATAGGCTCTTTTATGCTGTGAAGAGGCATTTTATCCTATCTGTTTATTCATAACTGATAATGGCCGCTTTCTGGATAGATACGATTAATTCTCAATTGATGTCAATAACAGCAATAGGTCATTACCGACTTGGTTAAAAATCGATCAATATCAAAAATTTTAGATATTTACCTAAACTTTTTCAGGCACCTGAAATTACCGCTATACGCCCTTAGTGACTGAAATAAGAAAATGCTAATTTTCGGCTTTAGGTCATAAGTGTCGCTTGACTGGATAAACAATTCCCTAATTCATTATATAGAAAAATGACTGTTCTCGTCCGAAGAAGTCATTTTTAACCATATTTACATCAATCCAAAGTGACCGTCATTTGTACATTTCGTCATTCTTGTAAGTTTTATTTCAAAACTAAACTAAATTTTTTTGAAAGGTTGAGATCGGTCTCTTCTCAGTCATAACCAAGCAAACCCTCCCAGACAAAAAGCTTAAAAATTAAGCAGCTTTAATTTTGATTTCAACTTCTTCGCCCATA
>WTAX01000288.1 GCA_013139395.1 Gammaproteobacteria bacterium
AAATAGAATGGGCTTTTTTATTAATCAGTATCCAGTTATAGCTAAAAGATACTGATTAAAAAACGGGGAATTAAGCTTTCTTGATTAAGAACTCAAATTTACCGCCATTTTCACTGCTTTCCATCAGTTCGTTACCAGTTTGGTTAGCAAATGCTTCAAAGTCTTTTACTGAACCAGGATCGGTAGCGATGATATGAAGAACCTGACCTGCGTCTAATTCTGCTAATGCTTTTTTAGCACGTAAAATTGGAAGTGGGCAGTTTAGTCCTGAAGCATCTAATTCTTTATCAAAGTCAGCCATTAATATTCCCTCGTCTCTTTGTATTGAGTTATTGAGTTATTGAGTTATTGAGTTGTTTATACACTAAATTAGTGAAAGCTGATTCTAGCCTAAAAAACGGCTAACCACCAGCATCTTTAGCCAAATATTTTATTATAGTTTGACTCACATTAACAAGCCTGCCAAAAGAGATAGACTAATTGCTCAAATGACTATTTATTAAACCTGGAAAGTACAGCAGACTATACCGCAATAGGTAAACCCATTTGCGCCCAGGTCACAATACCGCCGCGCAGATTATAGACATTATCAACCCCTTTTGAGGTCATAAAAGCACAGGCCTGTGCTGAGCGCGCACCCGTCTGGCAATAAAAAATAATAGTGTCATCATTGTTAAATTCATCCACTTTTAGCGGAATCACATGTAATGGTAGATGTTCTGAACCTGAAATCTTGCCTCTAGCCACCTCTGCAGGTGTTCTTACATCAATTAATTTGACGTTCTCCGGAAGATTTTCAAGTTGTTTACTCAACTCGTTTACATCAATTTCTTTTATACCGTACATTAAAAAGAACCCTCTATACAAAGTGCAAGTATATATTATAAAATTAGTTTCAGACTTTATTGAAGCGCACCTGAAACTAATGTGCAAAAAAGCTTATAAGTATATACTAAAATAGCTAACTATTTCAATAAAACACGATTATTTTTAGCTATTAAAATCCATATTATCTTTCTTAATTGAACAAAATGAAGTTTGTTCAATTTAAATTCTCTCGTTATAATTTTCTCGTTATAATTTTCTCGTTAAAAATAGTTCTGAACTATTTTTATCATAAGCTTTCTAATCTATGATAATAGTTTCTGATCACAAGCCATTTTTATTAACACTACTTTGATACGATTAATTTAGGTTAAAGAAAGGAATATCTCCACTAGTGAAAAAGCAAGTCACCCTATACATTAATTTATTCCTATGTATCACCCTGATGTATCATCCTGTTTATGCACAAGAGATCAAGCTTCCTGATATTGGTGCTTCATCCAGTATTGCCTTAACACCTCATATGGAAGAACAAATTGGTCGGGAAATCGCAACACAAATTCGCAATTCTCATCAGATCATTGATGATCTGGAATTAAATGAATATTTACAGAATCTAGGATACTCCCTCGTAGCCAATAGTGATGATGCCTATCAAAACTTCCACTTTTTTCTTATCAACTCAAATCAAATAAATGCTTTTGCGACACCTGGAGGCGTAGTCGCTGTATACAGTGGTTTGTTTTTAACCACCGACACTGAAAGTGAGTTAGCCTCTGTACTCGGTCACGAAATTGCCCATGTAACACAACGACATATCGCTCGAAGTTTTGAAAAAGCCAGTCAACTCAGTCTTCCCATTATGGCTGGTATGATTGCAGGTATCCTACTAAGTGCTGCTGGAGGTGATAGCGGCCTTGGTGCGGCTGCGGCCCTTGGTTTATCTGCGGCCGGACAACAGGCTCAAATTAATTACACTCGTGCTAATGAAAAAGAAGCTGATCGGGTCGGCATGCGTTATTTAAGTCGCTCAGGCTATGATCCTTCAGGAATGCCTGCTTTTTTTCAGAAACTGGAAAGAAAAAACCGTTATGTTGGAAAAAATTATCCCGAATTTTTACGCACTCACCCCATCACTATTAACCGTATAGCCGAGGCTACCCAGCGTGCAGAGCAACATAAACGTGAGATGAAGCTTTTCAAGAGTCCTCTGACTTACCGTCTGATGAAAGCAAAATTAACTGTTTTAACAGCAAAAAATGCAGACAGAGCTGTTCGCTATTACCAGGCAAAAGTAGACAAAAACGAGCAAACTATTCATCCTGAGTATTATTTTGGCTATGGGCTCGCACTATTTAAAAAACGTTCTTATGGTGAGTCTATTAGTATTTTCAAGGCATTACACGATGCCGCACCGCAAAATGTTTCCTATATCATAGCGCTGGCTAATGCCAGGATTGCCAGCGGCAAAAAATCAGCGATTAGAGAGGGATTAAAATTACTATCTGATACCGCCAAAAACAAAAGTTATAACCTGGTGCTTACCGCTAACTATGCCTATGCTCTAATACAAACAGAACAAATTAAAAAAAGCATTCAACTACTGGAAAATTATAACAAAGATAATTTTCAACATCCGGCAATTTATAAATTACTGTCAACAGCCTTAGGAAAAAACAAAGAGCTGTTAAAAGCACATATTGCTGAGTCAAATTACTATTATTTAAAAGGCATGTTATCAGCGTCCATTGAACAACTTGAAATTGCCAAAAAAATCACACCTAAAAATGACTTTTATACCCTGTCAAAACTAGATGCTCGAAAACAAGCATACGAAGATGAAAAGATACTTTATAAATTAGAAGAATAAATAACGTTCTAAAGCAGGGGTTATTTTTATGTTTTTTCTTAAAGAGCTGTATTTAAATCACTTTTATTGCTAAAAAAGCAATTTAACCATAAGCCAAACATCTATTTTAGATTTCTCTAACTTGCTAATTTTACTATAAGTAGTCGGTTTTTTCCTTTTTTTATCACTCGGCTATTGTATTAATTTATTATTACTGCTATTTTTACATCTGTTCGCTGTGAACAAGACTTAAATAAGAACTGATAACTTTACCTTTCGTAAAGTTATAAAGATATAATAAGTCACTTCATGGGGGTGGGATAAAATTAAAATTAGGAGGAGTCGATGCGACGTTTTTCAAGAATCGTATCTACAACATCAATTATTGCTGTTGCTATTACCGGTTTAGGCTTAGCCTCTGCCACAGTAAGTGCTGCAGGAACCAGTAAATCTGATATCGAAAAAGGTCAGGAAATTGCCTTTAGTAGAAAAAAAGGCAATTGTCTTGCCTGTCATAAAATCAAAGGGGGTAAGCTGCCGGGAAATATAGCACCGCCATTGGTCGCCATGCAGCAACGCTTCCCTGACAAGGCGAAATTAAGAGCACAAATTTTTGACTCAACTGTTGCTAGTCCAAACTCAATTATGCCTCCTTTTGGGCGCCACAAAATCATTAGTGGCAAAGAAATTGATTTGGTAACAGAGTTTATTTATCAGCTTTAAGCTCTGATTAAAATGTAAAATAGCAAGGATAATATCCAAAATGAAAGTATCAAAAATTAAAAAAACACTGTTGGCTTTAACAGCAGCTGGTGTTCTTGGAGGCGCCGCTAGTAACGCCGTAGCCACCACACCTGAAGACGACCTGCAGAATTTCCGTGAATATTTTTATAAAAAGTTCCCTGGAGTCCCTCTCAATGAGTATGGAAATGGTGTCTACGGCATTGACCAGGCATCAAGACAAACCTGGGAAGCAATTGAAGAATTCCCTCCCTATGAGATTGATCTGGAAAAAGGTGAAGAATTATTCAATACACCTTTTGCCAATGGCAAAACCTATGCATCTTGTTTTAAAAATGGCGGCATAGGCATTCGCCAAAACTTTCCATTTTACAGCAAGGAACACAAACAGGTTAAAACTCTTGAGCAAGTCATCAATGAGTGCCGTACCAGAAATGGTGAAAAGGCACTCGGTTGGAAAAAAGGCGATATTGCTGCAATTTCTGCCTATATGGCCTATACCTCACGTGGTAAGGCAATACATATTAAAACACCCACAACAGCTGATGAAATCAGCTGGTATGAACGTGGTCGTAAGCATTTCTATGCCAAACGTGGTCAGCTTAATATGTCTTGTGCAAACTGTCACCAGGATAATGCCGGTAACTACATCCGTGCCGACATCCTAAGTCCTGCTCTGGGCCATGTATCTCACTTCCCTGTTTACCGTGCTAAATGGGGCAGCATGGGTACTATGCACCGTCGCTATGGCGGCTGTAACAAGCAGGTTCGAGCATTACCATTCCCAGCTCAAAGTGATGAGTATAAAGCACTTGAATATTTTCACTCTTATATGAGTAATGGTATTGAAGTTAATGGCCCGGGTTCAAGAAAATAAACCCAGGTTATTTGTTTAATTTTTATTAAACGCACTTCAAAAAAAAGCCCATCACCTGAAAACAGGTGATGGGCTTTTTTTGTAACTCTTCAGTGTATATTTCCTAACCACCACTGTTGAGCCACTGGGCATTTAATAAAACATGCCGCCTTTGACTCTATGCTGATTCTTGAACTGCTCTTGGATAAGTCAGAGGACAGTTAGCAGAATCAAATTCTGATGTATCACCCAGTCTCTTATAAATTGCTTCCAGAGCCATGTCTTCATTAGCAAAGATATTTTCCTGACCAATTTCATCAAATAAGCCTGTTTTACGCATCACCATTAGCACCTGACGTTTTAAACCACTAAAAACAATTTGAATATTATTTTCTCTTAAACGTTCATTCAGATGCTGCAGCACTTCTTCACCTGACGCATCCAATTGGTTAATGGCATCACCAACCACCAGAATAAATTCTGCATCGGGCTTATCACTCACGGCTTCAAGAATTGCATCTTCAAAGTAAGATACATTAGCAAAATAGA
>WTAX01000091.1 GCA_013139395.1 Gammaproteobacteria bacterium
CGTAGGATGACTACGAATAAAATCAAAATAACCTGTAAAACCCTTAATCTCCAGCACCTAAGACTGTTTCGCTACGATGCCAACTGATTATTCTAGGTTAATAGTAGTAATTTTAGAAACTGTTTTAGAAAAAAAGGTAAAAAAATGCAAGATTATCAACGTGCCTTTATTGAATTTGCCATCAACAAAGGTGTGCTTCGTTTTGGTGAGTTTACCCTGAAATCCGGGCGCATCAGCCCTTATTTTTTTAATAGCGGTTTATTTGATACCGGAGGCTCTTTAGCGAAACTAGGGCGTTTTTATGCCAGTGCATTAATAGCCAGTGAAATTGAATTTGATATGCTGTTTGGCCCGGCTTACAAAGGTATTCCTCTGGCTTCAACCTGTTCGATTGCTCTGGCAGATGAGCATGGACGAGACTTGCCTTATAGTTTTAATCGCAAAGAAGCTAAAGATCATGGAGAAGGGGGTACGATTGTCGGCTCTGCACTGAAAAATAAAGTGATGATTATTGATGATGTCATTTCCGCCGGTACCTCGGTTCGCGAATCCATTGAGCTGATTAATCAGGCAGGGGCAACTCCAGCGGGTGTGGTTATTGCCCTTGATCGTCAGGAATTAGGTAAGGGTGATGTTTCGGCAATTGCTGAAATTGAAAAAAATTACGCTATGCCTGTCACCAGCATTATTAAACTGGAACATCTGATTTCATTCCTGCAGGGAAACACTGAACTGGCACAATATTATGACAAAATTCAGGCTTATCGTGATCGCTATGGTGCTTAAACCTGGAATACTGATAATAATTACTCAATACCAACCAGATCGGTTATAGCTCCTTGTGCATTAAGGACTAATCTGGCTTTTTGATATTTGTGGTTAAAGACCTTTTTTCGTAAGCCCTGTAAGGTATGATAGGGCATCGCCTTAATCAATTGATTGACCAGCCACAGGGGTAAATTACCACCAGGATTGGTATGATGTGTCCAGGTGACTCTGGTGATGTTATGTGCAACTGGCTCTAATAAATATTGTCCATGAGAGTGCTCAACTCTCACCAGTGATGATTTTGGGATAAGAGAACATGCTTTTACATTTTGTTGGCAAAATTCGGGAATAGCCTCCATTTGAATGCGAACCTCACCTGTTTGAGGGGAACGGGAAATCCTGGAACGAAAAATAAATTCACGATTGTGAGCCGGAAATGGCAATTGATGAACTTGATAATGATAACTTTCTGAAAATGATTTTCTAAAAAGTAATAGTGGATTTTTACAGCGGTGAACCCAGTCAGTACAGGCGTCAATATCCACAATAACGGCGAGTAGGCTATCCACAGAAGAATTAATCTGGATTATGCCCTTAAACGATTTAATATCGTCAGCCCAGAATTCTTTTAAATAAACCTGAATGCCGTCCTCATCCCTGACCATTTCCCAGTCATATTGTGAGCTTGCAAATGTTTCAAATGTGAACAGAAACATGATAAGCAATAACATTAATTTGAATTTTGTTCTCATTAGAACACCCTCAAATCACCGGGCACAACGAAATTTACGTTTCCTGATTATTTGCTTATATTATAAAAAAAAGAAATAGTTTTGTCATTGACAGGTATCAGAGAAACTGCTCATTTATGGAATTTAAGCGAATATTTTCCCTTATTTAAATAAAAATTAGTAATAAAACATTATTTTTGTTGATGTTTAGCCATAAAATCACTAAAATCGCGGGTAATTTTCTATGCATCTCAGCATCCGGCCAGAATTTTATAGCAATATCTGTGTCTGCTGAAGCTATTTTTCCATCTGTTTTTAAAGATTTGAAACACCAATGAAATAACTTGGTGCCGATATTTTTTTCGCTATCAGAAAGTGAAACAAGAGCACGTTTTATATCAATTAACCAGAGTTTAACCAGAGTAATATTATGGCTGATTTAAGCAAGTACCGTAACATAGGCATCTTCGCACACGTTGATGCTGGTAAGACCACCACTACCGAACGTATTTTGAACCTAACGGGTAAAACCCATAAGATTGGTGAAGTACATGATGGTGAAGCAACCACCGACTTTATGGAACAAGAGCAGGAACGTGGTATTACCATTCAGTCTGCGGCAACGTCATGTGAGTGGGATGGCCATCGTATGAACATTATTGACACACCGGGACACGTTGACTTCACCATTGAAGTTTATCGTTCTTTAAAAGTGCTTGATGGCGGTGTCGGTGTATTTTGTGCTTCTGGTGGTGTTGAGCCTCAGTCAGAAACAAACTGGCGTTATGCAAATGAATCTGGTGTTGCTCGTGTAATCTTTGTTAACAAACTGGACCGTATTGGTGGGGACTTCTACCGTGTGGTTGATCAGGTTGAGAACGTATTGCAAGCTAATCCTTTAGTCATGGTATTACCAATCGGTATCGAAGATGAATTTACCGGTGTGGTTGATCTGCTGACTCGTAAAGCATGGGTGTGGGATGGTTCAGGTGATCCAAGGAACTATAAGATAGAAGACGTTCCTGCGGATATGGTCGATAAAGTTGAAGAATACCGTGAACAGTTAATCGAAAGTGCTCTTGAGCAGGATGATGACCTGATGGAAGCGTATTTAGAAGGTGAAGAGCCTGCTATTGATGACATCAAGCGTTGTATTCGTAAGGGTACTATTGCACTTGATTTCTTCCCGACTTACTGTGGTTCTGCTTTTAAGAATAAGGGTATTCAATTAGTATTGGATGCGGTTGTTGATTATCTGCCAAACCCGATGGAAGTAGCTCCTCAGCCAGAAGTTGATATGGAAGGTAATGAAACGGGTGAATTTGCGATTGTTGATGAAGACAAACCTGTTCGTGCTTTAGCATTCAAAATTATGGATGACCGTTTTGGCGCCCTGACCTTTATTCGTATGTACTCAGGTCGGGTTGATAAAGGTATGACCTTATTAAATACCTTCACCGGTAAGACGGAACGAATTGGTCGTATCGTTGAAATGCATGCGGATTCTCGTGAAGAATTAGATTATTGTGTAGCGGGTGATATTGTTGCTTTTGTTGGTTTGAAGAACACTCAAACGGGTCATACTTTATGTGATCCTAAACAACCGGCAACCTTAGAGCCAATGGTTTTCCCTGATCCCGTTATCTCAATTGCCATTAGTCCTAATGACAAGGGCGGCTCTGAAAAAATGGGCATCGCACTGAATAAAATGGTTAAAGAAGATCCTTCTTTCCATGTTGAGACCGATGAAGAAAGTGGTGAAACCATTCTTAAAGGAATGGGTGAATTACATCTGGATATTAAGATTGATATTCTTAAGCGTACCCATGGTGTTGATGTGACTGTAGGTAAACCTCAGGTTGCATACCGTGAGTCTATTACACAGTTAATTGAAGACAGCTACACACATAAGAAACAGTCTGGTGGTTCAGGTCAGTTTGGTAAGATTGATTATATTATCGAGCCGGGTGAGCCAAACAGCGGTTATACCTTTGAATCCAAAGTGACTGGTGGTAATGTCCCAAGCGAATACTGGGGTGCTATCGACAAGGCTTTCGGACGTATGATGGCCGAAGGCGTTCTGGCTGGATTCCCGGTTGTTGACGTATCTGTTACCTTACTGGATGGTTCATACCACGCAGTGGATTCATCAGCAATGGCATTCGAATTAGCCGCTTATGGTGCTTATCGTCAGTCTATGAAAAAAGCAGGTCCGCAATTACTTGAGCCTATTATGAAAGTAGACGTATTTACTCCAGAAGCTCACGTTGGTGATTGTATTGGTGATTTGAATCGTCGTCGCGGCATGATTAGAGATCAGGAATCTACGCCAACAGGTACTCGTATTAAAGCCGAAGCGCCTTTGAGTGAGATGTTTGGTTATATTGGTGATCTGCGTACGATGACTTCTGGTCGTGGTCAGTTCTCAATGGAGTTTTCACACTATAGCGCATGTCCTAAGAACGTTGCTGAAGTAGTGATTAAAGAAACGTTAGAGCGTAAAGAAAAAAAGAAGAAATAAGTATTTCTCTGTCACTCTTTCGTGAGCATAAGCTTTAAAGAGAAGTTCTAAGCTATAAGTTTCTAAAGAAGTGAACTAAGAAAAAGGCCAGTGATTTTTAATTAAGTCACTGGCTTTTTTTGATCTTTTGTAACTATTTAAATAATTAAGAGCACACTATGCAATGTCGTAATGGTTGTGGTGCCTGTTGTATTGCACCTTCAATTTCAACTGCAATTCCCGGAATGCCTGATGGTAAACCTGCGGGTGAACGCTGCATTCAACTGGATGATAATAATTCCTGTAAAATTTTTGCTCAGCCAGAACGACCAGAAGTCTGCCTTATGTTTCTGGCCAGTGAAGAATTTTGTGGTGACTCAAATGAATTTGCGCTGCAGCGTATCACACAATTAGAACAAGAAAGCTGCCCATAAATCTTCTCCTAAAAAAATTATAAACTTCTGCTCAATAAACCATTATAATGCTCATCAATTAAATCCCAATCACTGGGATAATGATTTCTAAGAAAAAAATTTCTAATAAATCCTAAAAGGTCAGTAAAAAAACGTGGAAAAGCAAGAAGCACAAGATATCGACGATGCAAAAGAAGCATCACAGGATGAATTAAATGATGAACCCATTTTTCACCATCAATTAGCTGGAAAATCAATTACCGTTCTCGGCACTGCACATGTATCCAAAGCCAGTGCTGACAAAGTAAAAGAATTATTAGCCACAGGACAATATGATGGTGTTGCTATCGAGCTTTGTCCCAGCCGCTATAATAGTATGATCGATCCCGATAGTCTGGCGAAAATGGATTTGTTTCAGGTGTTTAAAGAAGGTAAGGCCTCAATGGTCATTGCTTCACTGGCACTGGGTGCGTATCAGCAAAAAATGGCTGAAGAATTTGGTATTGAGCCGGGTGCTGAAATGCGTATGGCCATTGATCAGGCCAAAGAGATGGATAGTGAAATTCATCTGATTGATCGTGAAGTCGGCACTACCTTAAAACGAGTTTATAATAACGTACCCTGGTGGAAAAAAATGGGTATAGTCGGCGGTTTACTGGGCAGTGTTGTGTCCAATGAAAAAGTGTCAGAAGATGAAATTGAGCGTCTTAAAGATGGTGACATCTTAGAAACCACATTTTCTCAATTTGCCGAAGAAGCCAAAGAGCTTTTTGGCCCGTTAATAGACGAACGTGATCAATACATGGCTGCTCGTCTGGAACAAATTGTTACCAGCTCTGATAATCAATCCATTCTGGCCGTTGTTGGTGCCGGTCATCTCAAAGGTATTGAATCTTATCTGGCAAAAGATGAGAAAATCACTACACCTGAAGAATTACACAGCAGTGCTCAGGAAACCATTGACAGGCTTGATACTCTGCCTGAAAAGAGCCGCTGGCCAAAAGTTATTCCCTGGTTAATTGTTGCCATCTTGTTAGTGGGCTTTGGTATTGGTTTTAACAAAAGCACCGATCTGGGTATCCAGTTAATTATCTACTGGGTACTCATTAACGGTTCATTGTCAGCATTGGGTGCTGCGATAGCAAAAGGACACCCGCTAACCGTCATAGGCGCTTTTTTTGCCGCACCACTGACCTCATTGAACCCAACCATAGGTGCCGGTATGGTGACCGCCGGTATTGAGCTTTATTTGAGAAAACCCAATGTCGGTGATTTTAGTGCCTTAAGAAAAGATACCACTCATGTTTCCGGCTGGTGGAAAAATAAAGTGGCCAGAACCTTATTAGTCTTTTTCTTCTCCACCATTGGTTCAGCAATCGGTACCTATGTCGCGGGCTTTAAAATATTTGAGAGTCTTGTTGGTTAGGTCTGTTTAAGAAATGCAGAAATGATTTTATAGTAGCCGCATTTCTTAAAATGGGTTCATTATAAAAGCCTCTTACTATAAGGGAGCAAGAAAGTAGCACAGAGTTTATATATTATGACTTTATCTCTACATAAAGTTTGGTGCTTTTTTTAGCTTTGCGCAGTATTTGAGATGTTAATCGGGAAATGGAAAAGAAAAAGTCTTGTTCATTCTCATTATTTTTTTCGTATATAATGAGAATTAGTTTTTTATAATCTTGTTCAATAGATTCTAATTTTTTTTGATTGCACTGGTATTATCTTTATTATTTTTGAGCTCAACAAGGTTACGCGCAAATCGACTCAGAGTGTTAGTGAATTTCTGGCTATAATCTTCTTTAATCCCCCAATTTTCAATTAACATAAATAACGCAATACACTAGCTGAGCATAATCTAACTCCACTGGGTATATCGGCAGACTTCTATTCGTCCATGTCCATGATCTGTTGTTTCACGTCAATGAATTCTCTAAAAATCCTAAAAATACAGTTTATTTAGAGGAGGATAAATTAATAGTATCATTGGAAATAACAATATCAATTATGCTATCTTTAATAGGTAGTTTGTCAATCAAAACTAACTGAATAGTGATGTTTGATAAGGAGGCTACGCAAAGAACAACCCCCGTCCCCACACCAAGATTAAGTATTGAATCACCTTTGTGAATTATCCGGCATCATATATGTTTCTAACGGCAGCGCAGTAATTAAAATTATTTCTGGAATTATTGTTAATCAATCTTATTTGTAATTATGAGTTGAATCAAGGAGTTCTTAACCTACCAAAATTCTTGTAATACGATAAATATATTGACACGCTTCACATTTTTACAATATTATTAATAAATCGTTGTTATTGTGTAAGTATAAGATGCTATAAACCATTGAAGGTAAGTTCTGATTCTATATTAAAAAGCCACAGAGCTTTATAGGGGGCTGTCCCTTGTTCCAGGAAAGTATTACTTAACGTTAAGGGATGTATTGTCGCGTATCATATCTGTATTAAACTTGATAAATTACTGTTCTTTTCAAATTATCATATCATCTATCCAGTAACTAAAAAGTTGGTCGGAAACTATTTTTGTCGAGAGACTTAATGCAATTTTAGATGTTTGATTTTGAAACGGATTGTTTTTGTGATGAATGATTATGTGTTTACAATTATAAGATTGTTCATTGAGCTTCATTTCAATGTCTTAAGATCTTAACTATGTAACAAAAGTTAAATAATATAAAAAGTGAAAGCAATGAAATTAAAAAAATATTTAATAGTCAGCATTATTTTTCTATCAGTGTCAACTCAGGAGGTGTTTGCAGAAAAAAAATACAATACCTCAGAACTTGTTAATATTGCGGGAATGCAACGTATGTTGTCACAGAAAATAGCCAAGGCTTATTTCTTTTATGGTCAGGGTGTTCGCCCGGATAAAACACGTAAACAGCTTTTGGACAGTATTGTATTATTTGATAAAAACTATAATATATTATTATCAAATAATAATGATGGAAATATTACTGATATGCTTGTTTTTATTAAAATGAGCAAAGATGAATTACTACCTCTGGCTAAAGAGTCTTTTAGCAAAGATAACGGCTCACTCATGCTTGATTATAGCGAAACACTACTCGAAGCAAGTAATGATATTGTTAAGCGTATAGAAGATACGACTAAAGCAAGAAAAGATAAGATAGTTAATTTGGCAGGGCGTCAGCGAATGTTAACTCAACGAATTGCCAAATTTTATATTGCCTATCAGTCAGAATTTAAAGATGTTAATACAATTAATCAGCTGAGACAATCAATGAAAGAATTTGAAGAAGCACATGTTTTCCTGGCAAAAAACACACAAAATTCCAGTCAAATATCAACCGAACTTAATAAGGTTGCAAAGTTATGGAATATTGTCAGTAAGTTTTATAATGATGTAGAAAGAGGTGGCTTACCAGTGATTGTTCTTTCTAGTACCGATAAAATTATGACATCAATGAATCATGTGACAAAATTGTATGTTGAGTTGGGTAAACAGTAAATTTATATTTTGATACTGTATTTTTGAAAATGAGAATAGCATGCCATGCTAAAGATTAACCGAAAATATTTACTAATAAATAGTTCAATACGAGTTTATTTTTATATTATCTTATTTTTTTGTGCTTTCTCTAAGAGCCTCATTGCTGAACCTCTGCCATTAATAACAATGGATACAGAAAATAATACATTATCATTAGATAAATTGAAAATAGATGATAAAAG
>WTAX01000100.1 GCA_013139395.1 Gammaproteobacteria bacterium
CAGCTCTACACCATTCTCTTTTAAGGTGTTAAGGCCAAAGTTAATCAACTTCTGACCAATTCCTTGGCCTTGGTAATTTGTATGTATAGCTACTGGGGATAAAAGAAAAGCATTAACCTCACTTTCAAACGTCAACCTGGTAAAAAATATACTACCGATAATTTTCTCATTTTCAATAGCAACAAACCCATAAAGATCTTGAACATCCGTGTCAGTCATTAAGTCATAAGACAAGTTTCCTATTAACAAGCCTTCTGACTGCCCTTCTGAGTCTGAAAATACCTTAGTGAATAGTTGTTTAATTTCTTCAATATTGCTTGGACTATATGGTAAAAGATTCATTTATTGACCTTTGCGCAGAAATTCATTAAGTTTTTATTCCCGAAGTCATCTGTAATTATGCTTGTACCTTAAGCACATAACGAGGCTGTAGAATAACCCCTTTTTCCGTATTTTTTCAATGAATCCACAATACAATGTTTAAAAATCTGTTTCAAACATTAAACTAGAAATTGTAATAAATATTGATATTTTGAAAGAACAAACAAATAAAATGATAAAGATAAAGAGTGCAAGGAAAGCCGATAGCAGGCTTTATAGCCTGTATTTTAACCTCAGTGGAGGCTATATTATAGCTTTACTATGTTATGAACCAGACAGAACATCTGCCATTGAGCATTCACTTTTTTATCCACACAGAGTCTTCTTTTCTAATTTAATACCGTTTTTATAGGACCAATGAAAATAATATTGGACACCCATCTTTTGAGGCAATAAACCAGCATCCAATTAATGGATGTCCATAAGTACTTCTATTGGTTTTTAATCCAGTTTTATTTACTCTTCTCATAGAACCCGATCAATTCAGTCTGCTCAATAATATGACTCTGGATAGCATGTTCCAGTTGCTCTTTTGTCGGTGAATGCATATCAGATAAGAGGGTGTCCAGCGCATAGAGTTTAAGGAAATAACGATGCCGGCCTATAGGAGGACAGGGACCACCATAGCCTGTACGTTTCCAGTCGTTCATTCCTTGTAAAGTGCCTGGGGGTAATTCATCAACTTTCACGGATTCAGCTAAACTACCCGCTTGTGGTGATATATTATAAAGTAGCCAGTGGCACCAGACCATGCGTGGTGCCTCGGGATCTGGCGCATCAGGATCATCGACAATCAGTACCAGACTCTTTGCGCCCTGTGGTACATCAGACCAGGAAAGCGCAGGTGATATATCAATGCCTTCACAAGTGTATTTTGTCGGGATGTTGCTCTGGTGCTTAAAAGCAGAAGAAAGCAGTTGCATTGTCATGATGTATCCTCCATGTGGTTAGTGTTCCCGGTGCCAGATTAGTTTACCATCACGATAGACACGTTTGATGCGGTGAAATGGAATTTGGTGAACTTCACCCTCATCATCAATCAGTTCAAAATCGAAATGATCGTCTTTTGCAAAGAACAAGGCCTTGTAAGAAACTCTGATGATCTGGTTGCATACGCGGTCGTAATAGCCAATCTCGAATTTACTGTCACGGTAATTAGGATCCCAGCGTATCCTGTTGAGTAATTCATGTATAGGTTGCATGGTTAGAACCTTGAATAGTGCTGTTTCAAACGCGGTGATGTTTGCCTTCAATATGCACCGTGCTTGCTTGTGGTCCCTGTTCACCCATCTCTTCACTGAAATGGACGCTGGCACCTGTTTCCAGCTTGTCAAAATCAGCATTTATAACACTGTTTCGGTTAAAATAGATTTCCCGCCCATCCGGTGTTTCAATCAGACCATAATCCTTAGAAGGAAAAAGCTCCTTAATCCGGCCATGGGATGCTGGTTCATGAAGCTTCACCTTGTTGTGCCGCAACCTGACGTAATCTTCCAGTTGTCGGCGTGCAGCATTGAATGCATCTCTAAGAGCAACATAAATATCCTCGTGGCTATGATTCTGCTCAGGATGATGTGAAACAATGATTTCTTCACTCGGTAAGGTGATTTCAATTTTTACACTATAGAGTTGACCGCGATGATGATGCTTATGTGGTGACTCAACAATAACCCGGCAACTAGTAATATTTTCGGCAAAGCGTTCAAGTTTTTCGGCTCTTTCACGGATCTTTGCTTCTACGGCGTCGGATGAATCCATATGCCGAAAGGTGATTTGTAATGGAATTTGCATAGCACCACCTCCATTTTTAGGTACTATTTATATCTATATTATCCTTCATATGACCCAAAATTCCAATGACCTAACTCAACGACCTGTAGACTAATTACCCTAAAAAGGCAGAAAAAAGGATTGCGTCTGTGAACCCGGCTATTGAGTAAAAATTCATCTCTCAATTATTAACACAAGGATGATAGAACTATTGTATGAAATTATCGGATCACTTTCTGTTTCAGATTATCATAAACAACCAAGCTTTTTTTATCATCCCCCATTTCCATAAGTACATATTTACTGTCTCTGGTACAGGATATCCGGTTAATACGTCCCTGAGCTAGCGGTAATATTTTCTCAACTGCATGGCTATATTTGTTAATGAGCTGTACCTTACCAGCCTCACTACCTAACCAGATCATTTCAGATTTTGGACAGGCTGCAATCGCGCTTACATGACCAACATCAATATCAGCTGCTTTTTTCCATTTACCCAGATGAGAAATGTTGTTATAGAAAGAAAGTGAGGTTTTATCATTGTTCAATACTGCCAGTTCACTCGCATCATCTGTTTGCCATATCATGTCAGGAGCTATAGATGAAACATCCATCTGACCAACAATACGACTGAGATCAAGATCAAAAATAATCCCCTCTCCACTGCTATTGATGCCCGTCAAATATATGTTTTTTTCATCAATGTATAAATCAGTCAGAATCTGTTCAATTCTTAAGCGTTTAATCGGGAACAGAGGCTTATCCATATGATCTTTCAAGCAGCGATAATCATGATTCCACCCATCACCAAAACCAATAGGTGGTGGGTCAAGATAGCTGACTTTCCAAATTTGTGGAAAGTTTTTGGGGACAATAATAAAACCATGCTGCTCACCGGCATTACGAACAGCAGTGACAGGCGATAAAATCCCTTTGCGATTTTGTACCGCTATAATCTGAACCACACTAAGATCATCAGGATTGAGAAACACCAGATCAGCTGGTTGCTGATTACCCACTAATAAAAAACGAGCATTGCCCGATAGCGCACTATTGGCCGTTTTAAGTCCAACCCGAACCTTGATTTCAAGATTCCCTGTTTGCAGGTTGTACTTCCTGATCCAGCCATCCTTTGTGGTAATAAAGACATAACGATCATCAGGGTCATAAACTGGCACTCCGGCAAATTCTCCCACCATCTGCTCAGACTGTGTCTTCAATGGCTTCAATGTCATATAATCCAAAAATGTAACATGCTGATTAGTCATTACAGGTGACAGATAATAATGATTTTTTCCACCATCTTCATTACTTTTTGTGCTGTAAACAATCCGTGAAGCATTGATTGCATCTAAATCCCAATTGGAAATCTCAAGTGATTGAGCTGCATATATACTTATAGAATTAAATACAAAAAGTACACAGAAGAGCAGTTGTTTCATGGTGTCGTCCTGATTTGATTTGTTACCTGTTTTTTATAGTCATAGGTAAAACAATAGATAAATAAGATGATTAGAGCATTTCGTTGATTATACTCTTGTCCTAAAACAGTGAAAGTAATCTAAATCACAATGAAAGATATTGTGACCGCAATACAATCAGCATGGCAGTTATCCTTTACATTGCTGATATACATAACAGCATATTAACCAGTTATTTTAATGATAGTTAATTAACTCGCCCTTTACAAAGTGCGACAATTCAAGCAAAAATATTCTTCAGGCATAAGATTTTCCAAAACTATTGTTTTTGAAAGGTTGAGACAGAGAAAATGAAAAATAAAAAAAATCAGCATCAAAAAAGTGGTCTGAAAAAGTCACTCGTGAAAGTGATGCTCTGGATCTGGAACAGGGTGTTTTTACCTGGAACAATCCAAAGAAAATTGCGCAGTCACTTAAAAGGTCAGCGGATAGCAGCAAGCGCCGTAAAGCAGAACCATTTCGTTCAGCCATGTCGATGCTGGTGTTTTATATCAATCGAGCAGGAAAAAATTTGAACAAGGAGCAGAAACAAATACTGGAGAAAGCAAAGAATGAATTACGACAGTTATATGGCAAACGAGGCAATTGAATCCAGGAGCTTTTGCATCTTTTCATAGTGACTGCCCTGCCAGTATATATGTTGGCACTTTTGGCATTGTTTAAAATATTGATAATATTGTCGTGTATGTGGTTCGAGTTGAGCTACTATATCGCTTTTTTTTACGGCTGCGAGTTTTCCATTACAGTGGATACAACGGGTGAACGGTTTGAGTTGTCTGCTCAAATCAAATCGGATAATGATTTCCTGAAATTGTTTTTTCGGCTGAGTATGATGTACGTAATGACCATGGTCAATGATACTGCGTTTTAGCAAGCCTCTATCACGAGTAAGTAATATGCGTTTTTTCTCTTTGGAAATCAGGGCAATTTCAAGATCCTGATAGTCATTCTGGTAAAATGTATCAAAACCAGCCATACGCAGGTATTTGGCTAATTTCCCCAGGTGACAGTCAAGCACAAATTTGATTTTTCTTAATGGTTCGGGGCGTAGTTTTAACTCGGTGCTCATATCCAGTGCTTCAAATATGGGATAGACACTGATACGGTCATGATTTTTAACCAGATAATTAAAATCAACCGACTTGCTATTGACCAGTATGAGTTCAATTTCGGTATGTGGCACCCCAAGAGATTCAATCAGATTTTTAATCGAAGGGGTACCTTTATAGCGGTGAACAAATTCTTGTTTACGCTGATAATAGGGTAAAAAGTCATTAAGTTCTTCATAGAACCGGCAGGTGACCTGGTTTTCTGGCTTCATATTCACTAATAGTTTGTACCATACATTTTTAGATGTTCAAGCACTAATGGTTTGGTGTTGCCATTGTTAATTTTTGATGCTTTATTGTTTCACAGGATGTTGCCTTAATGGTACTAAGGCGACATCCAGTATAACCTAAGAATGAGTACAAAAGTTTCAAGTTGATTCACTGGTTATACGTATTTTTATTCTAAAAAATTGAACGTATATACACCTGCGATAATTTCAAATATATCATCATAGGTAGCCAGTACAAAATGCTTATGTTTTTCATTTATTTTGTTTGAACAATCTATTTCTTTTAATTTCTTTATCCAATCCGAATCAGTATTTTCCTGGAAGGAATACTCTAAATACGAATGGTTGTAAAAATCTAGCTCAATTTGATAGTTAGCTATAACATTACCAAAATTGAGTTCATAAGGGATAAAATCTTGTTCTCCATCATAATTACTTAGCAACTCAGAATTTACTTCACCTTTAATAATTAATTCTGCATTCTTATACATCACACTATTAAGGTAAATGGCATCTCTTCCCTTAAGAGTTCCGTATTTTGTTTTAATACCTTGAATGTTCATTTTTTTCTCATTTACGTATAACGGTTGAGTTGACCAGGAGGCGCATTTTTTTCGCCTATATGGTTTAATGATTTGTTATGTATTTTTTGCTTTAAATTGCGCATAAATGTTTTGTGGCGCTGATTCAAAATACTTAAAAAGAGCTGGGCATAACCAGCCTTCCATATCCAGCTCTTTAAAATAGTACCAATTACCAC
>WTAX01000080.1 GCA_013139395.1 Gammaproteobacteria bacterium
TGTCGTTTTGTTATGGAAGAAGAAGGCAATTATAAAAAATATAAAATTAATGAACAGGGTGAAAAAGTAGTACTGGTCATCTACCAGTCATTTGCTTCGGGTAATATTCATAATTATTAGGCAGAGTTGAGATTTATCTCTTACTCTGCCTTATCCTGTAGTGATTCTATTTCTTTAATAAATAAAGTATGACTCAAGAAAAGACGCACGATAATATGGATGCCCATTGGCTTAATCAGTCGATAATTGTTCTCAAGGGTATCGGCGAAAAAATGCTGGAGCGTTTTGCTAAACGCTCATTATTTACGCTCAATGATTTATTGTTTCACCTGCCTGTCAGATATCAGGATAAAACCAGAGTTGTACCTATTTCTACCTTGAGAGTGGGCGATAGTGCGTTAGTGAGCGGCGAACTGATTGCTTGTAAAACGCATACTGCCAGACGTGCGGTGTTAAGCTGTGAAATCAATGACGGCAGTGGTGTCATCAGTTTACGTTTTTTTCATTTTAATAAACAACAGGCTTTAGCCTTAAGCCGTGCGCTGGAACAGGGCAAGTGGTTAAAATGTTTTGGTGATATTAAGCGCGGACGACAGTCTCTGGAAATCACCCATCCGGAATATCGAATTATTGATCAGCACCAGCCGATTCAATTAGATGAAACATTAACCCCTGTTTATCCTGCAGCAGAGGGACTTTCACAACTGGCCTTGCGCAATGCTATTCAACAAGTTCTGCAGCACTTAAAACAAAAAGTACAGCAGCAAATACAACATCAAGCTCAACTGGAAGACGGTGTTTCTGAACAAGCGGCTCTGGTCAGTGATTATCTGCCATTGGCGATACGAGAAGAATTACAGCTCCCTTCTTTGCTTGATGCCTTATTTTATCTGCATGCTCCACCGCCAGATTGCCCTGTCTTTGAACTGATAGAGGGGAATGATCCTTATCGGCAAAGTCTGGTGTTTGAAGAACTACTGGCACATCAGTTGACGATGAAGCGTGCTTATCAACATCAAATGCAGCATTATTCCTATCCATTTACCTTTGCAGACAAGGCTGAAAAACTGCAATACAGCGCACAGTTTCTCAAGCAACTTCCCTTTAAACTGACCAAAGCACAATTACGGGTTATTGCTGAAATTGCTGCTGATCTCAGTCAATCTCATCCCATGCAGCGTCTGATTCAGGGTGATGTCGGTTCGGGGAAAACAGTGGTTGCAGCGATGTCGGCACTGTATGCCATAGAAAATGGCTTCCAGGTTGCCTTAATGGCGCCCACTGAGTTATTAGCAGAGCAGCATCGTAATAATTTTCAGCAATGGCTGCAGCCAATGGGACTGGATGTTGCGTGGCTAAGTGGTAAATGTAAAGCGAAACAACGCAGAGAAGCATTAGAAAGTATTGCTGATGGTTCGGCTCAAATGATTGTCGGGACACATGCTTTGTTTCAGGCAGAGGTTGTTTTTCATCAGCTGGGTCTGGTGATTATTGATGAACAACATCGTTTTGGTGTTCATCAACGTTTATCTTTGCTGCAAAAGGGTAAGAAGGAAAAAACCAGGAAAGAAAATGAACAGTCTGATAAGCAGAACGAACAGGACTATTATCCACATCAACTGATTATGACGGCAACACCGATACCTCGTACTCTGGCAATGACTGCCTATGCTGATTTGGACTGTTCAGTGATTGATGAGTTACCCCCGGGCAGAACGCCGGTAGAAACAGTAGTGCTTGGTGAGCAGCGCCGTGATGATATTTTACAACGGGTCCATCAAGCCTGTTTAAACGGCAGACAAGCATACTGGGTTTGTACTTTGATTGAAGAATCAGAAATACTGCAATGCCAGGCAGCAGAAAAAACCTATGAAATGATGCACAGTCAATTCCCGGACTTAGCCGTTGGTTTAGTTCATGGACGGATGAAAGCGGATGAAAAGCAAGCCGTAATGCACGCTTTTAAACAGGGTGAAATCGTACTATTAGTGGCGACCACGGTAATTGAAGTTGGTGTTGATGTACCTAATGCCAGCCTGATGATTATTGAAAATGCCGAGCGTCTGGGCTTATCACAATTACATCAGCTCAGAGGACGGGTGGGGCGGGGCAGCCAGTCCAGTGCCTGTGTGTTGATGTATGGCAGTCCCTTATCAAGAAATGGTAAGTCACGCTTGATGACCTTGCGTGAAACTAATGATGGTTTTGAGGTTGCACGTAAAGATTTAGCTCTCAGAGGACCGGGGGAAGTAATGGGTACTCGACAAACAGGACTGGCAGAAATGAAAATTGCTGATATTATTAGAGATCAACACTTAATACCTGAGGTTAATATGATTGCTCAACGACTTATTAATGATTACCCTGATACAGTTGATCCGATCATTAATCGCTGGATTGGACAAAAAATGGAATATCAAAATGTCTAATATATATACCGTATTAAAAAATAAACGAATGATGCCTAATGCTTTAGTTATCGTTAGTTTATTCTTTCTGAATCATGCTGTGCAGGCACAGGTCTATAAGTGTGAAAATGATATGGGAGGGGTGAATTTTTCTGATGAGCCCTGCTCAAAGGGTGAAACAAGCACTCGTCTTAATTGGTTAAAGAGTACTGCATCACCTAAGAAAAAAAACAAATCAACTTCTGCTAAAGTCTCTCCTCGGTCAAAAAAGACAGCTAAAAAAGCCAGGAAAAATAATGAAGCCTATGTATTATTGTCATTATTAACCACCACCCAATTAGAATTAGAAACTGCCTCCTTACGTAGTTCTTATGAAGGAGAAACCACAGAAGC
>WTAX01000284.1 GCA_013139395.1 Gammaproteobacteria bacterium
AAATTTGATTGATTTAATCTCATTACTGGGCTAAATTTAGGGATGAGCCTTAAAGAACAAGAAGTAATTAGAATGACACCAGCTCGCATATTTATCCTTTTTTGTATGCTGCATTCAGCTTTATGGATTCCATCTGCTTTAATTGCTGAAGATCAGCCTTCTATAAAAAGTGATAAAATTGCTACTTACAAAATTGGCGTGCTGGCCTATAAAGGTAAAGAAGCTGCCATAAAAGAATGGGCTGCTCATGGTGCACTGCTCAGCGAAAAACTTGCACCATTAAAGTTTGAAATCATTCCCTTAGGCTTTGGTCAGAATGAATTAACTCAGGCCGTTATTAAGCAGCAAATAGATTTTGTAATCACCAATCCAGGCTACTACATAGAACTTGAGTTAGGTGGTCACGTTTCCCGTATGGCAACCAGACGAATAGCTGGTCCAAAAGGCATATTAGATAAATTCGGCGGCGCTGCAATCACCCGACCTGACAGAACTGATTTGAATAATTATGTTGATCTGGCTGGCAAAGAAATCCTGATCCCCTCTCAATCCAGTCTCGGTGGCTGGCAGGTACATTTACGTGAAGCAATGGCTCAGGGTATTGATCTACGACTTGACAGCCAGATTAAGGAACTAAAAGATCACCATAAAGTTGTTGAAGCCATTATTTCCGGCAAAGCCGATGCCGGATTTGTCCGTTCCGATCTGATAGAAGGCATGGTCAATCAGGGTTTACTGGAATTTTCTCAAATTAAAATCATTAATTTAAAAAAAGAAACTGGCTACCCTTATCTATTGAGCACAGCACTTTATCCAGAATGGCCTTTTGCCCGAGTCAGCCATACACCAATTGATATTGCGGTCAAAGTAATGCACGTTCTATTAGCTCTCAAGCCTGATAATTACGCAGCCAAAGCCGCTAAAATTTACGGCTGGACTATCCCCGGTCATTATAACTCTGTCGCCAGTTTATTCAGAGAAACGGGCCTTGGCCCTTATGCAAAGAAAAAATTAACATTGAAAGAAGTTTTAAACCAGTATTGGCAGGAAATAATGTTTTTAACTCTTATCATTGTCTTCATATTGTTATTTAACACTTTAAAAGCCAGACACATAAATAAAGCCCTCTACCAGGAAATAGAAGAACGCAAACGGGTTGAAAAAGAACAAAAAACAGCACTGGAAAAAATTCAGGCTCAGGATGAACTTATCATGACACAATCCAGACATGCTGCCATGGGTGAAATGATCAGTATGATTGCTCACCAGTGGCGTCAACCGATTAGTGTCATTGCAATGGAAGCAAATAATATGCTCGCAGATATTGAATTTGATGAAATTGAAGCGGAATCTTTTGCCAAAGATGCCAAAATGATCATTAAACAAACCCAGCATCTATCCAAAACCATTGATGATTTTAGAAATTTTTTCAGACCCGAAAAGCAAAAAGAATACGCAAAACCACGAGAGATTGTGGATGAGTGTTTAGTCATTATGGGAAAAAGTCTTGAAAACCAGAATATTGAATTAATAAAAGTTTACCAAAGCGATCGGAGTTTATTAATATACAGCCGCGAATTATTACAGGTTATCATCAATATTTTAAAAAATGCCAAAGAAGCATTACTTGAAAACCGTAAAACAGATCGAAAAATTATTATCAGAATTTTTGAAACTAAAATCTATTTACAAATTGATATCATAGATAATGCGGGTGGTATAACAGATAAAATTCAGCAATCAATTTTTGAACCTTATTTTTCCACAAAAGATAAAAAATCCGGAACAGGACTTGGCTTATACATGTCCAAAATAATCATTGAAGAACATATGAACGGCAAACTTAGAATAAAAAATACTTCTGATGGAGCACAATTTTCCATTATACTTCCAATCAAGGTTAACTAATGAACAGATTGTATAAATTTTCATTAATTACAAGTTTTTTTATTTTAGCTATTGTTATAGTGAGCAGCTTATTTTTACATAAGGACTATATCATTAAAGATTATATCACTAATGATTCTAATCATTATGTGACATCAAAAAAATGTCTGGACTGTCATCAGACTTATTACGATGCATGGAATGAGACCATGCATCCCAAGATGTTTAAAATCGTTGATAAACCAGAAGAAATACTTGGCAATTTTGATGAAAAAAATCCTGTTGTGACCTTTAATAAAGATGATATTGAATTTGTAATTGGCAGCAAATGGGAGCAGGTTTACGCGCGCATGATCGATGGTGAATACTACCCTTTTACCGCAAAATGGATGGTTGTTACCCAACAATGGGTGCCCTATAAAGTTAATAACTGGAAAGACACACCCTTATCAGTAAAATGTAATGGCTGCCATACAACCGGGTTTAATCCTCAAACCTATGAATTTTCTGAATTTGGCATTGGCTGTGAAGCATGTCACGGTCCTGGAAGCAAACATGTACAAAATAAAAGACTAGAAACAAAGTGGCAATGTACTATTTGCCATAATGCCTTGGAAAATAATAGTTTAGAAAATAAAGCTGCAGAAAATCACTCAAGTGATATTATCGTATCCTATAAATCAGCAGTTTGTGGTCAATGCCATAGTCGAGGTTCTCAATCTGTCGATAATGAACACATGACAATTAAGTTTAATTTCCCTTTAGAATACATTCCCGGTAAAGAAATAGGTAAAGAATTTAAACCTCTGACCAAACAACAGGATAAAAAAGGAAAATACTGGTGGGGTAATGGTATTTCAAAAAACAGACATCAGGAGTATGCAGATTTTGCCCGATCAAAACATGCAAAATCACTGAAAAATCTAAAAGAAAAACGTAAAGAAAGTTGTGGTGAACCAGAAGATAGCTGCCTGCAATGTCATTCAACAGATTATAGAATGGCAGATAAGGAGCATAAGCCGACATTATCTGAAGCAAAAGAAGGTTTGACCTGTATAGTCTGCCATGAACCTCATGGTATAGATAAAAAGTACATCAGAGATACAGTGGGAGCACACAAATGTGCAGAATGCCATGCTAATTCACTGTCCCGTTCAACAGCTGAAACAGGTAAAGCACATTTTCCCTGTCCTGCTGACAAGGTAAAATGTGCTGATTGTCATATGCCCAGAATTGTTTCAACTGGAGGTGCTTTCTCATTAAGAAGTCATGCCTTTAAAATTATTCCGCCACAGGCCACTGAAAAATATCAAATGCCCAATTCATGTCAGAATGGCGGATGTCATGCTGATAAAGATTTACAATGGGCAAAAGAGGTATTTAATGAATATTACCCTGACATAGATAAAAAGTCAGAATCTGATACTGAATCTGAAATAAAGCAATGAAAATAACATTTTATAAAAAAATTCGTTTTAAGTTTATGGCTGCATTTATTGCAGTCATGCTGATGAGTTTTATTCTAAGCTATTTTATTAATATAAAAGTCATACAAAAAGGCATCAGTGATACCGCCAGACAGCAATTTAATGCCGCACTCAATCTAACTGAAAACTTTATTGATTTTGTTGGGCAAACCTCACAAATCTGGGTGCATCATATTATTTCAGAAGGTAACTTAAGTCGATTAATTGCTAATAATGAGATGGAAAAAATACAACAGATGCTTAATACCGAACGAGCATCTATTGCTGCTGATACCATTGTATTATTAGACCAGAAAGGTAGCGTAATAAGTCAAAGCGGCGGTGTCAGGCAAATAGGTGATTCATTATCTTCACTGGATATTGTAAAAAATATTATTCATAACAAACAGCAAACAACCACATCAATCAGCAGAGAGATGGATAATTTTATTATTTATTCAAGTGCTCTTCTATATGACAGCAAAAGTACTAATGGCGACAATAAAGAGAATGATTTTCAAGGGATATTATTAATTGGTTATTTTATTACTGAAGAATTTTTAGATACGATCAAAAAGAACACCAATATTGATTTAGCCATTGTCGGCAATACCGCAATTATGAGCTCAACCAAGTGGGCAGATAAACAATACATCACAGCTCTTCCTCTAAACTTTCTTGAATATCAAAAGATATTGGATAATAAACAATTTGCCAACATTAAATTTCTTGATGAAAACTACATATTAGCAGCTATTAGAATGAAATATATTGAATCCTCATTATCAGGTTCGATCTTAATGGCATTGCCAGAAGAAAAATTTGCCAGCATTGAAGATCAAATGATTCATGATATGGCTAAAGTATTTCTTGCACTAACATTAATTGTTTCTATTATTGTTTTTTTCTTATCTAACTCATTTTTAAAAGCCATCCGACAACTCAGCTCATTATCAAGTAAGTTAGCTGGTGGGCATTTCCAATCACGAGTCAATCTTAAGTCAGGAGATGAATTCCAGTTGTTAGCTGATAATTTTAATACGATGGCAAAAGAAATTGAAAAAAAGAACCTTGAATTGAATCAATTAAATCTTAATCTGGAAGAAAAAATTTCTGAAGAACTTGAAAAGGGACGAGAAAAAGATAAATTAATTATGATACAGTCTCGTCACGCGGCCATGGGTGAAATGATCAGTATGATAGCTCATCAATGGCGTCAACCTTTATCAGTCATAACAATGAATGCTAATAATATCATGGCCGATATTGAATTTGATCAAATTAATACTAATGCACTAAAAAATGATAGTCAATCAATGATAAAGCAGGCCAGCTATTTATCTCATACAATTGACGATTTCAGAAATTTTTTTCAACCCGACAAGAAAAAAGAATTTATTACACCTGAAGTAATATTAAATAATAGTTTTGAAATAATTGGTAAGTCATTTGAAAACAATAATATTACTATCACAAAGAATTATAATAGCACCACCGAGTTATTTCTTTATAATCATGAGATGCTGCAGGTATTTCTCAATATCCTGAAAAATGCTCAGGAGGCTTTAATAGAGAACCGTGAATTCGAACGTATAATAGATATTACGATAAAAGAAGATAATAACTTTGTTCACACCATAATATGTGATAATTCAGGTGGTATAAACGAGGATATATTAGATAAGATATTTGAACCTTATTTTAGTACCAAGGATAAAAAAAATGGTACTGGATTAGGTTTATACATGAGCAAAATTATTATAGAACAACATCTCAATGGGGAGATCTCTGCATTTAACGATCACCATAAGAGCTGTTTTAAAATATCATTAGAAAAACCTGAACAAGAGTCCCTTATAGCGACTTCCGATAAAGGTGGTACAAAATGATTGATAAAAAACAACTTCGTGACAAATTAAGCCATTTAAAACTATTATATGTGGAAGATGAAGCCCCCTTAAGAGAACAGGGTGAGATTTTTTTTAATAAATTTTTTAACCTGGTAGAAACAGCTTCTAACGGTGAAGAAGGTCTGGAAAAATTCAATTCAAAAACATTTGATATTGTTATCAGTGATATTAAAATGCCTAAAAAGTATGGTGATATAATGTTGCTTGAAATAATTAAGCAGGCTGAACAAAAAAAACAAATCCTGTTTACCACTATTCTAACAGCAACACTGGAAGAAAGAGCTATTAACAGTCCTTTTGATCTCTTTATGCTGAAACCCATTGAATTTGAACAAATGTTTGAACTTTTACAACATATTGAACGTAAATTTAAATTATGAGCCTATTAAAACAATTACGAAATTCTGCACAAAGCATCCGACTTTTATATGTAGAAGATGAGCCTGCCTTAAGAGAATCAGTTGCTCGCTATTTAAAAAAATTTTTTACCCATATGGATGTTGCTGAAAATGGCGAGCAAGGCTTAGAACTCTATAAACTCAAGCAATACGACATTGTTATTACCGATATCGAAATGCCGAAACTCAATGGTATAGAGATGTCAAAGGCAATTAGAACAATTAATCCTGAACAGGATATTATTATTACTTCTGCTTATACTAATCCTGAATATTTAGTGGATGCAATAAAAGCAGGGATTAGTGGTTATATTATAAAACCAATTGATTTCAATCAGGTCAACCAGATACTTAAGACCACTATTTCTAAAATTAAACGCTATCGTGAAAATGAAAATTATAAAAAAAATCTAGAACGAATGGTTCTGGATAAAACCAGGGAATATAAAAAACTTCAGGATGAAAAAGTAGAAAACTACAAACAAACAGTCTATTCCATTGTAAGCATGATTGAGGATAGAGATGCATACACTGGTCATCATAGTCAGCGTGTTGCAAACTACAGCATATTGATTGCTAAAGCAATGGGCTATTCCGAAAGTGAGAACCAAAGTTTATACCAAGCAGCCATACTGCATGATTTGGGAAAAATT
>WTAX01000439.1 GCA_013139395.1 Gammaproteobacteria bacterium
ATGGGCTCTGTATTATGCGAATCGAATGTTTTATTAGCTATGAAAAAGATGACCGGGACATAGCAATCCAAATTATTGAAAGACTTCAAAGTGAAAGCATAGAACCCTGGTGGGATGAAAAATTATCGCTGGTAAGTGATGAACTTACAAATGATATCAAAGGAGCAATCCTTAATTCTCAATGTTTCTTAGTTATTTGGACAGAGAATAGCGTTCATTCAACATGGCTAAGAGATGAAAATTTAATACTACATGATGATGAGAATGGCCGTCATAAAATTGTTGCCCTTGCCATCAATGAACCATTGATTCCATCACCCTTCAATACCAATCAAGTACTCAATGTGCAAATAAAAAATAATCGCATTATTGATGAGAATGAATTAATAAAGATAATAGAGACCATAAAGTCACAAATAGGCATCATTGGCAAGAATGAGCATATTATATGTCCTCGTATTTTTGGTGAGAGTTGGGGGTGTCATGATCTTGCTATTGAAGGTCCTGTACCTGGCTCTGATTTATTATTATCCTTTCGTCCATGTGGAGAAAGTGGTACTTTTTTATTGATGCATTTTGATAGCACTGATGGTTGGGTAATCGATAGCTTGCCAGGTGTTGATAACAGACATCGCCTTCTTGTCGAAGAAAAAAGTTTAGATGAAAAAGAGTGTGAGTATACTGATAATGATCAAACCTACTTAAAAATTAAAAATGATGTCTATTTTATACGTGATCCGATACGGCCATATAGTATTCAAATAGGCGCTGTACGGTCAATGAAGCCCAATGCTAAACCTGGTATTATTGAAGGAAATATGACTGAAGCTGAATTGATTGATCTGCCAACACACTTATATTGGTTAAGCTTAACTTTGGCCGAAATATTACAAAATGAGGAAACGTTAAAATATCTTTGGCAAGATACAAAAAAGCATAAACAAAGCTGGGGGCAGGAAAAATATAAACAGGTACGAGATGCTATCTCAAAAAATCCCTTCTCCTCAATGAGTTTACAGCAGAGCAGCTGTCGATTTTGCACTAAGCAATTTAAGGATAAAAGACAGCTGAGTAAAAAATACGGGGCTACATTAATTGCCAATGATTTTCCCTTTGGACCGAATTTTCATTACATTGCCATTGTGGATGAGCCTGTTCACTCCTGGGAACATCTAAGCTACAAACAAGTTTTTGGCCTGAATAAAATTACTCATGACTATCTGCAAATAGAAGAAAACAGGTTTGCTTCTGCGGGGATTCAATTCGGTTTTAATTCCACAGTCAGGCATCTTGTATTAGGTGCTAGAACACAATCATCTGCCGGGGCCAGTATTCCTCATATTCATAAACAAGTTTGGGGAATGGCTCCGCGTACTTCTAATTTGGCGGAACAGCTTATCTCTGTCTGTGAGGCCTATGCCAATATTAATATTGACTACCAGGCGTGTTATTTGAGGGCATTAAAAGATGCTGATTATATCATATGGGAAGATGATTATATTGCCTTATATGTGCCTTATGGGCAATGTTCACTGCACGAACTTCAGTCTATGGTTAAACGCCCCTGTGCGAATTATGTGGATTTTAATCAACATGAAATAGAATCCATGTCTAAAGCTGAATTTATCGTTTTACAGCTCTACAAAATATTAGAAATAAGTAGTTTCAACAATATTTTAATCAGCAAACTTTTTAATGACAGCAGAGCACCAAACTTTCGAGTAGTACAATCATTTGTGACCAGAGAGGTTGATCTGGCCGTTTCTGAACTCAGTTTGCTTTATGTGGTGGATCAACATCCCCGAGATTCACGAAATAAGTTAGTTTCAGCCTTTAATCAGATAAAAAATAAAATAAAAGCAGAATTTAAAATGTAAACAACTCGGTTAATAATTCTTCCAGCACTTCATAAGAAAAATATTTTTTACCTAATGCAAAATTATGTTCAGCAATTTCTTTACACAATTTTTTATTGTGAATAATGCTGTCAATCTGAGACACTGCATCATCTGTTAATTTTCCATTTTCAATCATAACAGTTTTAAAACCCTTACTACCAATGTCGGGCCAATATACCGGCTTATAGTTATTGACAAAAACTGGCCGCTTAGCAAGCACTGACTCTACAAAGGCATTACCAAAACCTTCGTATTTGCTGAAAAAAGTACTGGCTGTTGCATGTGCATAAGTATCGGAAAGGGAGTATACAGGCTTTCCATCCTTGGTTTTAGAGCGCTGATGTGAAATACAATGATCTGCGAACAGAACATTATCCTGAAGATTAAGTCTACGAATTTTATTCAGTAACTTTTTGTAGTAGCCCAAGCGCTCATCATCTGCTGCAGAACCACTAATAACGAGTTTTATGTGTGGATCGTTTAAGCGATGCACCAGATCAATGGCAGTTAAAATACCTTTTCTTTTTACAATCCGTGTCATTTGAATTAAAGCTATATCTTTTTTGCCCAATCCAAGACGCTTTGGTAAACTTTTATTAAAATTATCTTTTTTTGCATAAGGAGCTGAGAAATCCATTACATTAGGGACCACCAAAGATTCAAGACCAAATGTTTTTTTCAAATGCTTTTGGGTATCTAAATTAATGACCGCGTGTTTTACATGTGAATTTTTCGGTGGGAAAGCATTATGAATAATATCCATGACCTCTTTATGTGGTGAATGATATCTCCTGCTTCTTTCCCAGGAAAAATCATGATCATGGGTAACAATATGTACGGCACCATAATCAATGATGTTTTTAACAGCCATACCCATAGAAAGATGACATGGTAATGCGGAAGCATTCTCAATTAACAGGGTCTCCAGTTTATTTAAAACGACCCACTTAAAAATCTCTTTCGTTAAGCGCTGCGTTGTTCTTTCCAGATGTGATAATAATTCATCGGGGTCTCGATCTGGATAGAAGAATGCACGTTTTTGTTCCCATTCACATTCAGGAGAAAAAAATGACAAGCTGGGTAATGTTGAATGATGTGGCGAATTGCTATAATAATGAGGATAGCCACCTGCCAAAATATGAATGGTATGCCCCATCCTTTCAAGTACCTGTATCCATTTTTTTGTTTCTAAAGATACGCCATCAATATCCTGATAGCGACCAATAATTACACCAATATTCATATAAACAGACTCTGTATTTTAATTAATAAAAAACTATATTTAATATCCCATATCAGCAACTCATATTCTTACATAGTTTTGTTAATTATTTATGGCGATCGAAATCATCCTCATAACGAATAATATCATCTTCGCCAAAATAGTCACCTAATTGTACTTCAACAATAGTGAGTAATGTCTTGCCAATATTTTCAATACGATGTTTGTTCCCTTTTGGGACAAACACATGCTCACCTTTACTATAGTTTTTAATCTCATCACCCACTGTGATTCTGGCCAAACCAGTGACTACAATCCAATGTTCAGAACGCCGTTGGTGTGATTGCAGTGATAATCTTTTTCCCGCTAAAACATCTAAACGTTTGGTTTTAAAATTATCCTTATCTTCAAGAATAGTAAAACTTCCCCAAGGACGTTGCTCAGTATATTGCTCCATATATTTACCTTAACTATAAGGGATTTACAAGTTCTTCAATAAATAATTTTTAATTATCATACTCAATTATCATACTCAATTATCATACTCAATTATCTAAGTATCCAATAATGGCATTACCGACAAATCTTGCTTGCGGCGGCATGGATAAAGGATTTAGTTCATAATCCTTATTATAGGGCGTAATATTGAGTTGCAAACCATCAACAACCAAAGTCACACTGCCTCCCGGATCAAAGCCCATAGCCTGTTTTGCACCCTGTTGTAACAATATTTTTGCTAATTCTATATGGGTAGTACCGACACTTTCACGAATACGCCCATTGATTGCTACCACCATTAAGTCTCCAGCATCATTGATACCCACCCCTATCTTAGGACCCCGCATGTCCATAAAATCAACTCGTGCTGCTTGAGTGGCTATTGATTTTTGTGTTTTCCATCCCCCGGCCTGCATTTCTATGGATTGTTTTCCGTCACGAATAAGACGAGGTCCCGCTTCAATTGCATTGATCACATGTTCCCAGCCAGCCATCGTTAGCAGCAATTGAGTCCCTTCAACCCAGTCAGGCGCCTGATTTACTGGAAAAGCTAAAGTGATTCCAACAGGGTTTAAAATAATCTCTTGCGCTTCCTGTTGTACTGCAATATCAATCACTTTAATAATGGTATTGCCGGATAAATAGTAAAAAATATGCTTATTGTTGACATTGTTATTAACAATGGTCTCTTTTTCATATAATAAATCAAAATAACACCGGTTATTTTTACTCAGAACATTATATCCAGTTGGATTAAAGTGATAATCAGGAGCACCTTTAGTTTTACAGGCAGTAAACCCCTGCTGTAAATGGGCTTCTTTTATGGTAATTGTCCCGGAGTCTAAAAAACATAAAGCAGGTTTATTAAATAAAGGTAAAGAGAGTAGTTGGCCGTCTTTTATTAATAACCCCAAAGGACAGCCAATATACTTTTCGGATAAGGCTAATTTACCCACCAACTCTGCATTGAGTATATAACCCCCATTCCAGGCAATATAAGTGGGATAATTACTTTGCTGAAAGTGTTCAGAATTTTTAAAAAACCGTTCGACAAGAGATAATACGCTATCATTTGTCTGTTGTGTCAATAAGGTGTCAAACTGCCATTGCTGCTTATCTAATTTAATAGTTGCTTTGGCCCCGGACCATGGTGAACCATCCTCATGCAAACCAGTGATCATACTGGATAATAAACTGGATTCTAACTTTTCACTATTTTGTGCGGTCTCTGAACTTAGGTTCTGGCTGTTCTGTTGTAAGTGTTGCGACGATGATAAAAGTTGAGACAATACTTGTTTTATTGGTGACCCAAAGGAATCGGCATCCTGTCTTAATTGCTTTAACACCTCTGCTTCACCCAATATCTGCACACATTGTTGATAGTTATCGCTGTTTAAGGCCTGATTAAACTCAATCGGTGTCTGTATTGGCGTTGGATAAGCCAGACTTGGCCGAAGCCCTGCCGGAATCCATTGGATATAACTGTCATGGATATTTAAACTCATAAAACTGGCACCCACTTTTGAATGTACCCTGCCTATGCGATAAGAGGATATATCCAGCATATCTAATGATAATAATGCGCTTTCT
>WTAX01000168.1 GCA_013139395.1 Gammaproteobacteria bacterium
TTCTGGATAAAAATATCCCGGAGATGCCGCAAAAACTGACTAAGGTGCTGCCTGCTGTGCCGCAGCCAATGACAATGCCTGCACGTAAAAATATTATTTCCTACCCGGAGAGGGAAATAGTCAGTGATAACAAAGCATCTAATGAAATAAAACCAGGCAGCAACAGACAAAAAGCTAAGGCTAAGTCCGCTGCTAAAGATAGTTCAAAATCCACCCCGAAACCAGTCACGAAAACGCTTACCAATACATCTTACGAGAAGACAAATAAACCTGCCAGTGCAAAAATTAACATGGCTTATACTCTTCAAATTGCCAGTTTTAGTCAAAAAACGAATGCATTTGCCTTACGAAATAAATTACGAAAAAAGAAATTTAAAGCCTATATTGAATCAATATTGACAGAAAAAGGTCGTATCTATCGTCTTCGGGTAGGGCCTTATTTAAAATTTGATCAAATTGCCACGATAAAGAAGCAGATAGAAACACAATTCAAATTAAAAAATACAATCATTGTGAAATATAAAACTTAATCCTTGGGATAAGTTCACGAATTTATTACAAAGTTTCTATGGTTGTTAAACTATGGTTGTTAAGGACTGGTTGTTAAAGACAGGTTATCAAGAAATACACACTGAGTAGTTACTATTTATTTAAGAATTATGTCATATTTTTATTTAAATGCTTTCCTGACATGATAAAATGTCCAACTTACTTCGAATATTGAGAATAATAAGTGTCACTTATCTGGCCTGATTATATTATTATCGTCATCATTGCTGTTTCTACAGTGATCAGTCTACTTCGCGGATTTGTTCGTGAGTCGCTTGCCCTTGCGGGCTGGATATTGGCCGTGTGGGTCAGCTTGTTATTTATGTCTCAAATGGCCATTTTTATCAAACCCTATTTAAATCTACCGCCTTCTATTTTGTCTCTGGTATCATTTGCACTACTATTTATTTTGACTTTAATTGTGTCTGCACTGGTCACTAATCTGGTTGCAAAATTAGTTGATCAAACCGGCTTATCCGGTACAGATCGCTCTATAGGGATGTTGTTTGGCATTGCTCGCGGTATTATTATTGTCGGCATTTTAGTTTTATTAGCTGGATTTACTCTGGTTCCACAAGATCCATGGTGGAAAGAATCTGTTTTAATTACTCATTTTCAACAACTTGCAGTATTTATGAAGGATTTTTTACCCCCTCATATTGCGGCAAAACTTCATTATTAGTTTAGGTGTATAACATATGTGTGGCATTATCGGTATTGTTGCAAAAAATAATGTAAACCAGGATCTGTATGATGGTTTAACGGTACTTCAGCATAGAGGTCAGGATGCAGCTGGTATTGTAACTTATGATGATAAACGACTGCATCTGCGTAAGGACAATGGTTTAGTAAAGGATGTTTTTTCAACTAATGATATGTTGCGCTTACAGGGTAATATGGGGATAGGGCATGTACGCTATCCTACTGCCGGTAGTTCATCGTCTGCCGAAGCGCAGCCTCTTTATGTGAATTCTCCTTATGGTATTGCTTTGGCGCATAATGGTAATTTGACGAATGCGCAGCAATTAAAAGAAGAGATCTATAATCAGGACCTCAGACACCTTAATACTGATTCTGACTCAGAAGTATTACTTAATGTTTTTGCTCATGAGATCCAGACATCACATAAATTACGCATTAATGAAGAAGACGTTTTTAATGCTATCAGTGCTGTTCATAAACGTTGTCAAGGTGCCTATGCAAGTGTGGCTATGATCACCGGTTATGGTATTGTTGGTTTTCGTGATCCTCATGGTATCCGTCCTGTGGTCTATGGAAAACGCGATACAAATAAAGGTGTAGAATATTGTATTGCCTCTGAAAGTGTTGCTCTGGATGTTCAGGGCTTTGAATTGATTGATGATATTAAGCCAGGTGAAGCAGTAATCATAACTGCCGAAGGCAAGGTGTTTATTCATCAGTGTGCGGAAAATCCCACTTATACTCCCTGTATCTTTGAACATGTTTATTTCGCTCGTCCAGACTCATTAATGGATAATATTTCTGTTTATAAAGCACGCCTTAGAATGGGTGACAAATTAGCTAAAAAAATATTAAGAACTTATCCGGATCATGATATCGATGTGGTCATGCCTATTCCTGATACCAGTCGTTCTTCTGCACTTGAATTAGCCAATGTACTTGGCGTACGTTATCGGGAAGGATTTATAAAAAACCGTTATATTGGCCGTACTTTTATTATGCCGGGTCAAAAACAACGAAAGAGTTCGGTTAAGAAAAAACTTAATGCTATGGAACTCGAATTTAAGGGTAGAAATGTGCTGCTGGTTGATGATTCAATTGTACGCGGCACCACTTCTAGTCAGATTGTTAAAATGGCTCGTGAAGCAGGTGCCAAAAAAGTCTATTTTGCATCAGCATCACCTGCTGTAAAGTACCCCAATGTCTATGGTATTGATATGCCTTCACCAGAAGAGTTTGTTGCTCATCAACGCTCCTCTGCAGAAATTGCTAAGGAAATTGGCGCTGACTGGTTAATTTATCAAGATCTTGAGGATTTAATCCAGTCTTGTCTTCGCGGCAATAAAAACATCACTCAGTTTGATTGTTCAGTTTTTAATGGTGAATATGTAACGGCTGATATTGATCAAAATTACCTTGATCAAATTAATCAACGTCGAAATGATAATGCCATGCAGACAAGCCTTGATAGAGAAAATGAAATTCTTGATATTCACAATAGTAAATAAATTGTATTGGGATTAATTAGTGTTCATCCATAAATAGCTGTTTCTTTTCTTCCCTCTTCTTTAGAAGGGGGAAGTTAAAAGCGGAATAAACGGATGAACACTAATTAGGTAGGCTCCTAATATTTTATTTATTGTATTCTTTGTTATTACTTGATTTTTATCGTTATTATTCTATTCTATAGACAGGAATGATTTTTATTAAGGTCACTTTTCATTGGAACGAAGAAATCACAATAGATTACCAGTAAGACTTAATGCTGTTGTCCATGATAAAATGTATCGCACATGGGATTTTATCATTGAAAATTTTGGTTTTGACGGTTTACAACTTATTTGTCATGATAATCAAATCATGCCGGATTCTATTCAT
>WTAX01000221.1 GCA_013139395.1 Gammaproteobacteria bacterium
AGCAGGCTATTACGCATACTAAAGAAAAAAATCAGCAGCATAAAGAAGATTTAGAACAGGTTGAGCGTTCATTTGAAAATATGAATCTCCATATTTCAGAAGATAATGAAAAGCTGGACTCACTGAACAATCAATTACTGGAAGTTGAGCCTGATTTTGAGCAAGCCAGTGAACTGGAAGAACAATCAACACAAATACTGTCTGATTATGAATATTCAATGCAGGATTGGCAGTTACGCTGGGACGAATTTAATCAACTGTCACAAGAGCCTTCCCATACTGCTCAAATTGAAAGAAGTAAAATCAGTCAGTTTGAACAAAATATCAACAATCAACAAGGACGCATTGAAAAACTCGAAGATGAAGCTAAACAACTGTCCACTACCCACTTAGAAGAGTCACTGTTAACTCTTGAGAGTGAAGCCATAGCGTCAGAAGATATAACAGCAACCTTGCAGCAGCAGCTGGATCAGGAACGCGAACATATTCAAACGATCCGTGATGAAAATCATTCATTAACGAATGACTTAGATAAACAGCGCAGTCAACTACAATCATTACAGGGTCGTAAAGCATCTCTTGAGGCTTTACAACAGGCAGCTCTGGGTAAAAATGATAAATCACTTAAGCAATGGCTGGAACATCAAAATATCGTTGATAACCCGCGCATTGCTGAGCAAATCAGTGTTAAAGGAAATTGGGAGCAAGCGGTTGAGTGCGTGTTAGGCGATTATCTTGAAGCCACTTGTGTTGAAGCGATAGAACCTTTATTACAGCAGCTTGAAGCGCTTGAAAAATCTAATCTGACTCTTATAGAAACTCGTTCAGATGTATCGCCCGATTTATCAGAGCAGTCATTAAATAAGGCAGCAAATATTGAATTAGCCTTTTTAGAAAATTATGTGGCAGGTGCTGTCCATCTTATTCAGCCCTATTTACAGGGTGTTTATGCGGCCGATGATTTATCAGCAGCAATGACACATAGACAACACCTTCAGCTTAATCAGTCAATCATTACTCGCGATGGTATCTGGCTTGGGCCCAATTGGCTCAGAATCATAAAAGATACTGATCAAAAAGGCGGCGTTCTTGCCAGAGAACAGGAAATCAAAGAGCTTAATGAGCATTACAAACAACTTTCGCAATTGGTTGATGAGCTGAGTGAACAAATAGAGCAGGGACGTAATCAACAGCGTGAGATTGAACATAATCGGGAAAATTTACAAACAGAATTTAACCAGCAAAATCGAAAATTGTCTGAAATTCGTTCACAATTAAGTGCTAAACAATCTCGTCTGGAGCAGATCAATAGCCGTGATGCACGTATTCATAGTGAAATAAAAGAAGTTGAACTACAATCTGAAGAAGAAAAAATTCTTATTGAAGAATCTACAGAGCGGCTTCATGTTGCTCTGGAAATGATTGATGAGTTTTCACAACAACGTGACGTGTTAACTCAAGAACGTGATTCACATCGTAGTCAGCTTGATGAAATGCGTATAAAAGCCAGAGAAAACAGAGAACGCAGTCATGCACTTGAAATCCGGTTACGCGGTATAAAAACTGAACTTGCCTCAACCGAGCAGGGCATGATCCGCTTAACCGGGCAATTAGAACAACTTTCAAGCAGACGTCAGCAATTATCAGATATGATGCTTGAAGATGATGATCCAGTACAGCAATTAACGGATGAACTGGAAAACCATCTTGAATCGCGTATTGTCGTGGAAGAACAATTAACTCAGGCACGCCAAAAAGTTGAAGAACTCGATCATGCGTTGAGAGAATTTGATCAAAAGCGAGCTCAGGTAGAAAGTATATTACAATCATTACGTGCAGAGCTTGAAAGTATTCGTATTGCCTCTTCAGAACTTACGGTTCGTCGTCAGACTCTGCATGAACAAGTCGATGAATCCGGGTTTTCATTAGAAGAACTTTTTCTTGGTATGCCGCAGGAAGCCAGCGAATCGCTCTGGAAATCTGAAGTGAATGAACTGGCGCAGCGCATTCAACGTCTGGGCTCCATTAATCTGGCAGCAATTGATGAATTTAAAGAGCAATCAGAACGTAAGCAATACCTTGATGCACAAAATGATGATCTGCTCAGTGCTTTAGATACTTTAGAAGGTGCTATTGCCAAAATTGATCGGGAAACCAGAACACGATTTAAAGAAACTTTTGATAAAATTAATGCGGGTGTACAGAAATTATTTCCCAAATTATTTGGTGGTGGTCATGCTTATCTTGATCTGACTGGTGATGATTTGCTTAATACCGGGGTGACTATTATGGCACGCCCTCCAGGAAAGAGAAATAGCACTATCCACCTGTTATCGGGTGGCGAAAAGGCAATGACAGCAGTATCGCTTGTCTTTGCCATATTTGAACTGAATCCGGCTCCGTTTTGTATGTTAGATGAAGTGGATGCACCACTTGATGAAGCCAATGTTGGACGTTTTTGTGCTCTGGTTAAAGAGATGTCTGCTCAAGTTCAATTTATTTATATTACCCACAACAAAACAACAATGGAAATGTCGGATCATCTATGTGGTGTTACAATGAAAGAGCCCGGTGTTTCAAGGATTGTTGATGTGGATATTCACGAAGCTGTTGACATGGTAGAAAGTTAAAATTATGGATGAACTTATATTTATACTCATACTGGCCGGAATTGGTGTTGTACTGCTGGTAGCAATGTTTACTTATTATAAACATCAAAAAAAAATTAATGATGAAATTGAAAATTTCAACCATCATAGCAATACACTTGATGATGTATTATTAAATGATAACAAGTCATCCAGTGCTTCAAGTTCTGATGACATGCTGTCTGATGGTGAACTTCCGGGTTCATTTACTGCTAGCAGACAGGACAATTTTGATATTGATCAGGTTACTATCACTCATGATAATAACTATCATATTAAACAGCATATTAAACAGCATATTAATCAGCAGAGTGACTCTAATGTCAGTCAAAAAAAAGCAGATGATCGTGAAATGGTAGATGGTGTTTTTATTAAAAGTAAACGGGTCATAAAAACATCATCAGACATACTTTCAAATAAGCAGCCACTCTCATCGTTTAAAAAAACAACTGAAACATTTGCTTCTTTTGTTGAGCAGAAGAAAGAGCAGACTCAGGCACCTGAGCCAATAACTGATGTGCCAGATTCAGTACAAGATTCAACTCAACAAATAAAAATAGTTTATGACCCGGTTCCTGACGGTGTTAAGGAATTAATCATTTCACATACGATTCTAACAAAGGGTGAATTTTTTTCAGGACAACAACTCTATAAAGCGCTTAACAATGCAGGGCTTTCTTATGGAGAAATGAATATTTTCCACTACCCTGGCGATGATAAAGCAGAAACCTTTGCTTTGTTCAGCATTGCCAATGTCATTGAACCAGGCACCTTTGATCTTCTTGATGGTGAGATGAAGACACCAGGAATTTCAATATTTATGCGTTTACCTGCACGAGTTGAATGCTATGAAGCCTATGATAAATTTATTCATGTTGCGCAAAAGATTGCCGCTGATTTAGGCGGCGAGCTGTGTGATGAAACTCGTAATCAACTGACCCAACAGGTGATCTCTTATAAAAAAGAACAAATTAAAAAGCTTAAATTTGAAATGGAAAAAGCAAAAAAACTGGCTGATATGGGACACTAATGCCTACCGCTGCAGAGTTGTCACAACACGTTAAAGCGTTACATAAAATACTTAACTATCATAATCATCGTTATTATGTGCTTGATGATCCTGAAATCCCAGACAATGAATATGATAAA
>WTAX01000301.1 GCA_013139395.1 Gammaproteobacteria bacterium
CAAGAACAATTTAAAGATGATTCAGCTGGCAAAAATAAAGCCATGATGGAATTGTATAAGAAAGAAAAAATTAATCCTTTAGGGGGTTGTTTGCCCATTGTTGTGCAGATCCCAGTGTTTATTTCGCTATACTGGGTCTTATTGGAAAGTGTCGAAATGCGCCAGGCTGACTTTATGCTGTGGTTAAATAACCTGTCAGCACCTGATCCTTATTATGTGCTGCCGTTAATAATGGGTGTTTCAATGTTTGTCCAACAGAAGCTTAATCCGGCACCTATGGATCCTGTACAGGCAAAAGTAATGATGATGTTACCGGTTATTTTCACCGTATTTTTTGCTTTCTTCCCATCAGGGCTGGTTTTATACTGGGTTGTGAATAATTTGTTATCCATTACGCAGCAATGGTATATCACTCGATCAATTGAGAATGCCTGATACTAATACAATTTCTACTATTTCTACGATCGCTGCATTAGCCACCGCCCCCGGTCGAGGGGGCGTTGGTATTATTCGTTTATCCGGTCCTCAATCCTTAGCTATTGTTGAAAAAATCATTCAACAAACTCCCAAGCCTCGCTATGCACATTATTTACCCTTCTTTGATGCAACACAGAAAGAACTCGATTCTGGTATTGTATTGTATTTTCCCGGGCCAAATTCCTTTACCGGGGAAGATGTGGTGGAATTACAGGGTCATGGCGGCCCTGTTGTTATGGATATGTTATTACAGCGAGTATTTTCTCTTGGTGCACAACCAGCTAAACCCGGAGAATTCAGTGAGCGGGCCTTTCTAAATGATAAATTAGATCTGGCACAGGCCGAAGCCATTGCTGATCTGATTGATGCCAGTAGTGAGCAAGCTGCCCGTTCTGCTCTGCGTTCATTGCAAGGAGATTTTTCCAGATTAATTCATACACAAGTTGAAGCATTAATTCAATTACGGATCTATGTTGAAGCAGCTATTGATTTCCCGGAAGAAGAAATTGATTTCCTCTCTGATGGCAAGGTAGAAAATGACACCAAAGTAATACTCTCAGATTTACAAGAGATACTCATAAAGGCTGAGCAGGGATGTCTGATTCGAGAAGGCATGAGTGTTGCTATCGTTGGGCAACCCAATGCGGGTAAATCCAGCTTATTGAATGCTTTATCAGGTAAGGATTCCGCCATTGTGACGGATATTGCCGGAACAACACGAGATGTCTTAAAAGAAGAAATTAATATTGATGGTATGCCCCTGCATATTATTGATACAGCCGGTTTACGTGATAGTGATTGTGAAGTAGAAAAGATTGGTATTCAACGTGCCTGGAACGTTATTGAAAATGCCGATCAAATATTATTAGTCTTAGATGAAAATCTTATAGATGATGCTGATAATATTGCCATTAATCAGCAACTGGTAGCACAATTTCCAAAAAATATTGATATTACCCTGATCCACAATAAAATTGATCGTGCGAATAAATCACCTGAAATAATAAAGGGTGAACATCGTAGTGAAATTTACCTGTCTGCCAAGCAACAAAAAGGCATCGATTTACTTAAAGAGCATTTAAAACAATGCATGGGCTATCAAAGTGCTGGGGAAGGCAGTTTTATAGCGCGCAGACGTCATCTGGAAGCCATCAATAAAGCCATTCAATCCGTACAAACCGGACTAACACAATTACAGGAATTTTCAGCAGGTGAACTGCTGGCTGAAGAACTACGTCAGGCACAAAATCACCTGTCAGAAATTACCGGAGAATTTACCTCTGATGATCTGCTGGGCAGAATCTTCACCAGCTTTTGTATTGGTAAGTAAAATTGCATTTCATGCCGTTTCCAGTTGTTTCAAAACTATATTAACTAATTGTTTTTAAATAAATTATTGTTTTATCTTATTCAATATATTTCATAGTAGTTTAATATAATGTGTACTGTGTGTGTACTCTCACTCAAAATATTTCACCAGTATTAGTGATTAATCAATGTAATTCATATTTGGTAATATATAAATACCATTATTGGTGATTTTTGTGGAAATGTTTTGATTCAGTCCCTATAATTACTATTAGTGGTGATTAATAGGATAAAAATGATGGCAAAACAAGTGGTGCAAAGCAAACTTCCAGATCTCAGTGCAATTGATAGTGCAATAACACTGGGACAGCTTATTAAAGCCAAACGTACTGAATTGAAAATGAAACTGGTGGATTGTGCAGCACTGTGCGGCATTGGTGTGAATACCTTATCTCGCATAGAAAAGGGTAATTCTAACTGTACCTTGGGAGCTACTTTTGCTGTACTCAAGGGGTTGGGGATTAAACTAAATCCAACTGGAATAAGTACAACCGATACCAGTGTCCAGCAAAATAATGCGATTCCGTGGGTGTAAGTAGAGGAGTATCAGCATGAGTTACCAGCTTGTTCTATTTTATGCCGATAAAGTGATTGCTCATTTAGAATATGAACGCAAAACGGGTTTGTTGCATTTGCAATATGAGCAGGATTGGCAACAACAGGGTTTTTCTATATCGCCTGCATTGAGGTTAAATGAAGCACATCCACATAATAGTGCTTATAATTTCCTGGATAACCTGCTTCCCGAAGGAGAGGCACGAAAACTTCTGGCGCAAAATCTTGGGGTAAGTGAAACACATGTATTTGCACAAATACGTGCCCTTGGCCAAGATTTATCCGGAGCGATTACCTTTCTGGATACGGATAAGGTACAGGATAGTCAACCCATATTCAGACCAATTAATGAACAAGAATTGATTCGACGTCTGGAACAAAAGGAAGATTTTGGTCTGCTAATCTGGGATGATAAACCCAGGCTAAGCGTCGCCGGTGTTCAGGATAAAATTAATGTACTTTGTACTGATGCTGGTGAGATTGGTTTTGGTGATGGTAGTTTATGTTCTACACACATTCTAAAGTTTGAACGTCGTAATTGCCCTCATTTAGTGTTAAATGAATTTTTCTGTATGAGCCTGGCCAAAATTGTAGGTCTACCGATTGCAAATGTCACATTTAAACAGTTTGGCGAATTTCCAGCACTATTGGTAGAACGTTTTGATCGAAAGTTTGACAGTTCTCAACAAAAGGTATTTAAACGTCATTTGATTGATGCTTGCCAGGCGCTGGATTTGCCCAGAGAGTACAAATATGAGCATAATTTTGGTGATGGTAGAGATGTCGCACATATACGTGATGGTGCCAGTCTTGAAAAATTATTTAATTTTTGCCGAAATACACCTACTCCAGCAAGAAATATCCAATGGCTGCTTAACTGGCAATTATTTAACCTGATGATCAATAACTATGACAGTCATGCTAAAAACCTGTCATTTTTTTATGGTAATGATCTTTGTCAGTTTAGCCCAGGCTACGATCTGGTTAATGTGGCAATGTATCCTCAATTTAAACAGACATTGGCAATGGCTATAGGTGATGAGTTTGACCCTAATAGTATATTTGCCTATCAATTAGCTGACTTTGCAGAAACTTGTTCCATTGATAAAAAATTACTTTCACGTACATTAAAGACATTGGCAGGACAAGTACTCAAGGCATTGGATGAAATGGCTATTGACACATTATTTGATGACAGTGCAGTTCTCACTTCTGCAGATAAAAACTACTGGCAAGAATTGAAAGAGAATATTGGGCTTCGGACTACTCATTTATTGGAACAAGCTGAGGAAATACCCAATATTATTGTATGACATAACCAATTATCAATGAATCGCGTTTAATGTTGATTTAGAAAAAAACAAATTAAGCTATTATGCAGCTTACTACTCATTAAGGGTAAGTTGAAATAATGTGTACTTATTTGTGTCTTTTTGAAGTTGCTTATAAATGAAAATTATTAATAATCAATTAATTGCAATCATTTAATACATTCTGTATTGGAAAATAACACCGAATTACTGATTCTAATAAAATCGCAAAACCATTCACGATCAAATCATAATAAGACTTCATATTCATCCAGAATATGTACCTTTGTCAATTGCAGCATTTTATAATTCTGTTATACTTGTTTTTAAAAAACAAGTATAAGTTTCTATTATCTTCCATTAATCTATTGTTTTCTGTAGAAAATAAAGAATGAAAATACCAGTATTACCACCTGATTATAAGACTATTTTAGATGCTGTAAAAGGTTCTGAAACGGATATCTTCTTACATTTAATCCAAAATGCGAGTCCAGTGGATAATAAAGGGCGTTATCTGCACTGGGATAAACTTCGTCACCTTCCTGCTCCTGATGGATTAAGTAATGAGCAATGGTGGTTTGGTATTAAAACTGCTCGTCAAAACCTATATCAAGCACTACAGTTGAAAGATAAACAGGGAAATTCATTTATGTATGGTACTCCTGATCGAGTCTTACGTGAATTGCATTGGCTGGATCGATATGCTGCCGGAAATATACAGTTTAGTGATGCCATTACCAATGCCCAAACACGTAATACCTATCTGATTAGATCATTAATTGAAGAGGCGATTAATTCCAGTCAGCTTGAAGGTGCATCTACCACTAGAGATGTTGCCAGGGAAATGATACGTCAGGAAAGAGAACCAGAAGATAAAAGTGAACAGATGATCTTTAATAACTATCATGCAATGCAATTCATTCATGATATAAAAGATGAATCACTGACACCATCAATGGTATTTGAATTACAACGGATTTTGACTAAAGATACACTGAATGAAACAGCTGTTGGACGTTTTCGTACTGAGAATGATGATATACAAGTGATGGATAATGCCACACAAGAATCTCTTCATATACCACCGCCTGCGGAACAATTATCTGAACGTATGCAAGCATTGTGTGATTTTGCCAATAAAGATATCAGTGCTGATCCAGAGGGTTCATTTCTACATCCTGTTATAAAGGCAATTGTTTTACACTTTATGTTAGCTTATGACCATCCTTTTTGTGATGGTAATGGACGTACTGCACGAGCTTTATTTTATTGGGCTATGGCCAAACAAGGTTATTGGTTAATGGAATTTGTTTCTATATCACGAGTTATAAAAAAGGCATCTGTACAATATGGAAAGGCTTTTCTTTATACTGAAACAGATGATAATGATTTGACTTATTTTCTGCTTCACCAGCTGGGAGTGATTCATCAGGCGGTTGATGCTTTGTATGTTTTTCTGGATAAAAAGATGCAGGGAATTAATGAAGCAAAACGCGTATTGAAGGATAATCCACGTCTGAGTGGAAAACTAAATTTTCGTCAGTTAGCTTTACTCAGGCATGCGCTTAAGCATCCACGGTTTAGTTATGTGGTGCAGGAACATCAACATTCGCATGGCATTTCATATGATGTAGCGCGTAAAGATTTGTTACAAATGTCCGATTCATTGAAATTACTGCTCAAAACAAAACAAGGTAAACAGTATTATTTTGTGGTGCCAAATGATTTTGAGCAGAGGATTGCAAGCTCATGAAAAAAATTCTTTGTTTATGGTTATTGTTAATTAATAGCAGTTTTGCACAAATTCCAGACTTGAGTGAAGAAGAAAGAATATGGCTAATTGAACATCCTGTTATTCGTATTGCATTTGATAAACAATCACCACCATTTGAATGGCAGGATAAAAATGGTAAATACCAGGGTATATCAGTTGAAACTATTGAATTAATAGAAAAACAATTAAAAATTAAATTTCAACAAATTGAAATGAAAAACTGGTCACAATTATTAACAGCATTTAAACAAGGAAAAATTGATGTAATACCTGCTATTGCTGAAAATAAAGAGCGCCGGAAATTTTTACTCTTTACCAGGGCTTATAGCTCCATTCAAGGAGTGATTATATCGGATAAACAATATAATAATGTTAATGAACTCATGGGAAAGAAAGTAGGTGTTGTGAGCGATTATATATGGGATGAATTAGTGAGCCAATATGATGATCAGATACACATTGTTAGAGTAGAGACAACACAGGCCGGAATAGAGTTGGCTGCTGTTGGTGCAATTGATGCTATGGTCAGTGATTTAGCTTCTGTAAGTTATCATATTAGTGAAATTGGGATAAGTAACTTACATGTGGTACCTGTTAATGATAGTCAAAAACAAAGAAAAGAATTAGCAATAGGTATTAGAAAGGATTGGCCGCAATTACAGACAATTTTACAAAAAGCGCTAAATAATTTAAAACAACAGGATAAGGATCGTATTTATAATAAATGGATAAAATTACAATCCATTTCTTTTTGGCAGTCCCGACAATTTTGGCTAATGACATTATTAGTCAGTACTGTAATTATTTTAATTGTTATTTTAATATTGATCTGGAACCGCTCATTAAAATTGCAAGTTGCCCATCGAACTGAACAGCTGAAAAAAGCACAGAGGCAATTAATTCATGCAGAAAAAATGGAATCAATCGGGCGATTATCTGCAGGTATTGCTCATGAAGTAAAAAATCCTTTAGCAATATTACAAATGAGTATCGACTATCTAAAAGGAGAGGATAATGATGAGACCATAGTCACCATATTGGATGATATGGATGATGCCATTGTCAGAGCTGATACTGTTATTAAAGGCTTACTTGATTTTTCCAGAGAAAAAGAACTGCAGGTTATTAAAGGTAATATTAATGAGGTGATTAAAAAATCACTTAAATTAATAGAACATGAAGCAAAACAGCATAATATTAAACTCAGTATAAACTTATCCTCTGATTTACCGGAATTGAATATGGATAAAAACCGTCTGCAGCAGGTTTTTATTAATTTATTTATGAATGCAATTCAGGCGATTGAAAATTCTGGTGAAATAAATGTTCAGGCAAAAGTATGTGAAGTAACTAACCCCCGGGTGATAGATGAAAGTGAAGGGCTGTTTTCTTTATATCAGAAAGTAATAGAAATTAAAATTTTAGATACCGGTTGCGGTCTGGATAAAAACAATGAAAAGAAAGTATTTGAACCCTTTTTTACAACCAAACCTGTGGGTGAAGGAACAGGCTTAGGTTTATCAGTATCAAAAACAATAATTGCTCTTCATCGTGGTATTATTACTATGAAAAATAGGACAGATGATGTGCAGCAGGGTGTTGAAGTGAAACTACTTTTTTCAATCAATGGAGAATAAATAAAATGAAGAAAAAAATATTAGTTGTTGATGATGAAGTCATTTTAACCAAAATGGTTAAATTAAATCTAGAACGAACAGTGAATTATGAAGTTCATACAGAAAATGAAGGCAGTAAAGCACTGCAGGCTGTACGGGATTTTAAGCCGGACTTAATTTTTATGGATGTCATGATGCCGGATATGAGCGGTGATGAAGTGATTGCCGAAATTCGTGACGATCCGAAGCTGTCATCAATCCCCTATGTCTTTATGACGGCCATTATATCCAAAGCAGAAACAGAAGATATGGGTAATACTATTGGAGGCAATGAATTTTTGGCCAAGCCTGTGAAAACAGAAGAAATAATTGCCACTATTGAACGTATTTTAGAAAGTAAGGCATAAGGTAAAGTTTTGCCTGATCATCTTACTAATAAGGAAAAAAATTGGCTGGTGTATATAATTTCATGCAGTGATAATTCACTATATACCGGTATAACAACAGATATAGAAAAACGCTTCGAACAGCATAAAAATAAAAAAGGGGCCAAATATTTTTATGGCCGTGATCCGCTAAAAATAGTATTTACTGAACAAGGTCATGATCGCAGTAGTGCCAGCCAGCGGGAATATGAAATTAAAAGTTATACTAGGGCAGAAAAAATAGTATTAATAAAATCAGAGCAATAAGTACGTATACTGCTGCAATCAATAAAAACTAATTCAAGCGGTCTACGAGCTAAAAATGGCAAGCATGACAGGTCATTTGAGGTTTATTATTTATTAGTAGAATCCAGAGGTAAAGTAAAGGTAAATTGAGTTCCTTCTCCTAACTTACTTTGCACTTTAATTTGACGCTTATGCAGCGCCACAATCTGCTGCACAATGGCTAATCCCAGTCCAGCGTGTGTACCCTTGCGATGTTTATTCTGTGCTTGATAAAAACGATCAAAGATTTTTGGTAAGTCATTTTCACTGATCCCGCTGCCGCTGTCCTGAATCTGGATCTGCAATTCTTTATCCAGATTCAGTTGACTTACTATAATAGTTATAGTGTCGCCTGCTGTTGTGTGATCAAAGGCATTACCCAGCAAGTTATCCAGTACTCGTTCTATCAGAGAAATATCAGCATTAACTAATAAGGCTTCTTGTGAGCAAAGCAGCTGTAAATTAATATTGGTCTGCTCCGCTCTGTTTTGGAATTTCTGCACCACATCATGAATAAACTCACTAAAATTGAAAACTTCCAATTGAGGTGTGATCTCCTGGGCATCAAATTTAGCCAGCTCAAATAAATCATCAATTAACTGGCTTAATCGTTTACCATGCAAAGAGACAATTTTCAGATATTTTTTACGATCATCTCCGTTCAGAACATCCCCTTTAATCATCAGGATTTCCAGATAGCCCAACATGGATGATAAAGGGGTTCGTAGATCATGGGACACATTGGCAACCAGCTCCCGGCGCAGCTTGTCTTGTTCTTCCAATTTACGCATCTGAGTAATCGTGTGCTCTGCCATCACATCAAAACTGCTTGCTAATTGACCAATTTCATCTTTATATTGTTTATCAACTAACTTCGGGTCAGGATAAATACTAAAGCCTTTTTTGGTGAAATCAGACATAGCAATAGATAAGTTTCTAAGCCGACGGGTAATGGTATAAAAAAGGAATAAACCCAGCAGTAAGCCAATACTAAGACTAATTAACAGTGATAGCAGACTGTATTGTATAAAATAGTTGTCTTGTAATGCCTGATTGACCTGATCAAATTCTTCACCTCGTAAAACCACATATAAGTAGCCTTCCGGGTTTTCTCTAGTGGGTACATAAGTCACAGAAAAGGCTTTTTTTATGGTGAAACTACGAGGATCATCTCCAGGCAGGAGTTTTCCCTGAAAAAAAGCATTAATCGGTTCAAGAGCAACGGACTCTCGTTGTACCTTTCCCGGATCAGCAGAGTAGGATAAAATTTTCCCTTGCAGGTCCAATAGATAGATTTCAATATTGGGGTTAACAGTCATATAGTCATGAAAAGTCTGCTTCAGGGCTTGTGTATTAATCTTACCATTGACCACAATATCTCGTTCACCCACCAGATTTTTTGCCAGATCGTGGTTAAATTTCTGGGTGATTTCCTGTAGATAATCATGGGTTACAGAAAATGTAATAAATCCGTAAACAAATCCCATAGTCAAAAGGATCAATACCAGAATACTGGCTAATTTTGCATAGAGAGAACCAAATAGAGATAACTTTTTTGATTGTCTATTAGAAACTGGCATCAGATATCCTCAGTGAATTTATAACCCACTCCCCATGCTGTTAAAATATAATCAGGTTGAGCAGGATTACTTTCTACTTTGGCACGTAAACGATTAATATGAGAATTAACGGTATGCTCATAGCCATCATGACCATAGCCCCATACCTTGTCGAGTAATTGCGTCCGGGTGAAAACCTGCCCGGGATGCTGAGCAAAAAAATACAGTAAATCAAATTCCTTGGCGGTCAGAGTAATATCTTCTTCCAGAACCTTCACTGTACGAGCAAGGATATTGATTTCTATATCCCTGATACGTATTGTTTTCTCACTATGCAAATGCTCGTTATGTTGTTGGTTACCAGTCGCCTGCATTGCTTCAACGCGGCGGAACAGGGCTTTAATTCTAGCCATCAGTTCTAAAATACTAAAGGGTTTTGTTAAATAGTCATCCGCGCCAAGTTCCAATCCTAAAACCCTGTCTAATTCAGTGGATTTAGCAGTGAGCATTAATATTGGTACATAAGATTCCATAGCTCTAATGGCTTTACAAATATCCAGTCCATCCATGCCAGGCAGCATAATATCCAGAATAACCAGAGCATATTGATTAGCCTTGAATAAGGCCAGACCTTCCAGACCATCATGTGCCATATCAACCTGACAATTGAGATCCAGCAGCTGCAGCTTGACCAGATTGGCAATATCCTGATCATCTTCAATAATTAACACATTTTTTTTCATTATTTTTTTCACATAAGGAAGCAACTACTAATAAGATAACAGCTTGTATAATTAAAGTTATCACATAATTATCAATTTATTCAAATTGAACAAAAATTTTATTGTTTCGTGATACTTTAGCTGCAAAGAATGATTACTATTGAAATCTATCAGACAACTATCTGTTTTGAGGGTAAGTGGAGCATAAAATGAAATGGCTTATTTTTCTATCTGCACATTGCTGAAACTCATCAAGGTGATCGCAAGGCAGGACCGCGGAAGTTATTTCCGAGGCCCTTAATTTGCGATAAAAAAGTGATAATTTAGTGATGAGTGTGTGATTTTAAATCTTTAGAATAAATCATAACAAATGACTATATAGGAAAAAAAATGAAAAAGTTAAAAACCACCCATGTCCTGCTGGTTACTCTTGCAGGGATTATGATGACTATTGCTCTGAGCGTATTGGCTGCTAATGAAAATAGTATGATGAAGAATATATCGGAGTCAAATAGTGATAATGCCGGCGAAGGGCAATATAAAAAAGCCTATTTCGCCGGTGGTTGTT
>WTAX01000344.1 GCA_013139395.1 Gammaproteobacteria bacterium
CCCTGGCGGACTCATTGCTATTGATAACGTTTTTCTTTTTGGTTCCGTTGTTGATCCAGAGTTACTGGATGAAGACTTAAAAACAAGGATATCTGATACAGACATCTTGGCAATGCGCACCCTCAATGAAAAGATAAAAAATGATGAAAGGGTAGATTTGACTATGTTACCTATAGCAGATGGGCTTACACTGGTACGTAAGAAATAATAGGTAAATAAAAATCAAATTAAGAAACATAACAAGGCCAATTAACTCGGATATTTTGTTACGCTGCGCTCCACAAATTTCCGGTTATTGGCGACGTTATGTTTGAAAATGAGAGTGGGTGTGTAATGGATGAATACAATCGATCTTCTCTACACTATGTATGCATAGACAATGCCCCAGATAAAAGGCTGAAAATAGCTAAAGAACTAATTACATCTGGTCAGGATGTGAATGCACCAGATAACGATAGTTGGACTCCGTTACATTTTGCAGTACAAGCTAATTGCTTAGAAGTAGTAAATTTATTAATAGAGAATGGTGCGTATATTGAAGCACTCGAAGTAAACGGAAATACACCACTTTGGGTAGCTACCATGAATTTTAACGAAGATGCACAGGTGATTACCATGTTGATTAATGTTGGGGCTGATCCAGATGCAAAAAATATTCATGGTATATCGCCAAGAGATATTGAAGCGGATTTATTTAACACTGAAACATAACAAGAATTTGCAATGGATCACAGGGACATAGCGATTTTCAAAAAACCGCGTGGGAGTGACGAACATTCTTTTTTAACAAAGTCTTTCCTTGTCCCTGTGCCCATTGAAATTGACGTTAGAAGAGCAAAATATGAGACTATTTGTTAAAATTCTTTGTATATTTATATATTTTTTAATGACTAATATGCCCGTCATAGCTAATGATATTCTTTCTCAAGAATCGTCAAATAATTTATTGAAATGTTCAGGTGTGTTTCTTGCTCATCTTTACAAAATAAAATCCAGTGGTGACAAACAGTCAATTGAGAATGCAAAAACAGTCGCTTCAAATACTATTGCAAAATTAGCACGACTTTCGACATGTAAAAACCCGATGAAAGACACAGCGATATTAGATGACTATTTAATAAAAGCCAAACGTGAGGCCTTAAAATATACTAAATTGGATGATAAAACATTGAACAAGAAGATTAATTCTTGTGCAAATATAATAACTAACAGAGAGATAGAAATAGATGCTGAACTCAGAAAAATTAAACTCTGCAATAAAATTAATATATAATTCTTCTAACCAGAGCGTGCTGAGGGAAGCGATAAGCTTTGCTTGAAAAAGCACAATCAAGGCTTATCGCTCCCCAGACGCAGTCGTTAGAGTAGCAATTATCACTAAATTTTGTTAATTAAAGAGAGGTATTAAATGAAAGCATTTGGAATAGCAGCATTGGTTTTTGCCATTATTGGTATCTTTCCGCCAGTAATTGGTTATTTTTTAGCAGGTTTGTCAGGTATTTTAGCCTTTTTTTCTGCAGGCAAAGGAACAGCATTAGGTCTTTCAGCAGTTATAATAAATTTAGTAAACATATTGTTTCTTTCCCCCTCCTTGATTCTCTTTGCTTCAAAAGAGCATGCAGTAAATACTACCCACCAAGAGCAATCAATGACAATATTCATTGTTCTTTTACTAATACAAATTTCTGCATTAATATTTTTTGCTGTAAAAAAGTTTTTATTTAAAAACAATGAGAATACACTGAATGAATTTGAATAATAATTTTTATAGTTCAAGTGGTATAAAAAAAATAAAATATTTCATTGTTTTATTATCCTTTTTTCCATCCTTATCATCTTCTGAAATGTTATTTGATGGAATAGCTAGTTTCATTTACAGAGATTTAATGGAGGCTAGTGGGGCTGAACTTCAATTCAAAAATGTTAAATATTCAGATTATCAAGTATCTTTTCAATACCAGTATTGGAGAGTCAAAGACAAATCAGTTTGTGCAAATTATAAAAATAATTTACTTGACTATTCCAAGTGTACAGTTGAAGCAAAACAATTTTTTACTGATACCTGTACCTATTTACAGAGCAGTCAATCCTCAGACAAAAGAAAAATTCAATTAAAAAACATGTATTGTAATGCTGCCATGAATTTCAAACCTATCATTGCGTCTATTAGTGCATCCAATGAAAATGAAACAGAACTCAGTAAAGCAAAAAGTAAATGCAACTCAATGATATTACAAGCAATGAATAGTAAAAGTGCATCAGATATTTCAAAAAGAGATATTTCTTGTAAAAAATATAAAGAGATGAGAAATCACTAAAAAACTCTAACCAGAGTTTGAATTGGATCACTGGGTCTGTGTGATTTTTAAAAAAGGTAATGGGTATTGGTCAAAGATTGTCATTTTTAATAACCTCTTTCCCTGACCCAGTGCCCAATTAAACAGGCGTTAGAAAAAAAAATAGCATATGAACCTGATTTTACTACCTGGAATGGATGGGACTGGAATATTGTTTCAGCCTTTTTTAGACATTTTTCCAGAGGAATTTGAAACACAAATAATTACATTCCCATGTAATGAAAAACTTTCATATCAAGAGTTAATTTCATATGTATGTGATAAATTACCCAAAAACAATGATTTTGTTTTACTTGCAGAATCTTTTTCTGGACCAATTGCTTACGAAATATCAAAAAAAGAGAATGAGAGACTAAAAGCAATTATTTTTGTGGCTAGCTTTATACAACCACCTAATAAATTACTATCACTTGCAAAGATAACGCCATTTTATTTTCTTATTCCTAAAAAATTACCGGTGTTCATCTTAAGATTTTTACTTGGCTCATGGGCAAACATAGAATTAAATCTGTTAATAAATAAAGCATTATCAAAAGTAAATAATCAGGTAATGGAGTCTAGAATTAAAGAAAT
>WTAX01000479.1 GCA_013139395.1 Gammaproteobacteria bacterium
CCTTGTAATCCGGCTTCAATAGCACCTAAAGTATCAGAGGCATAGTCATCACCAAACATAATGATATGTTCCTTTTTAACGCCAAAATCACTATAGACCTGAGAAAAAAAATCAGCGGATGGCTTACCAATAATAGTGGCTTTTATCTGAGCCGCATATTCTAATGCCGTAACAAATGGACCAAGATCCAGGCTCATTCCAGAAGGTTCCTTAAAGTATCGGTTATTTCCCATAGCAATTAGAGGAGCACCTTTCATCAGTAGACGAAAAGCCTCATTGAGTACATTGTAATTAAAATACTCCGCAGCATCACCAATAACGACAGCATCAGGTGATAGCTCTATCAGGTTTTTAAATTCATCCTGAATATTGGGGTGAACCAGTAAGTGAGGAACCAGATTATTGTTTTTTAGATAATTAATTACTGCCTGGACAGGTGTATAGATACTATCAAGTTCAATATGAAAGCCAATATCCTGAAGATCTTTATAAACCATAATGCGAGAACGGCGTGTGGTATTGGTAATAAAACGCATAGGAATGTTTGCTTCATACAAGCGTTCAATAGACTCAACTGCTCCAGGAATAAGCTTGCGGCCAATATAGAGTACACCGGAGAGATCAAATAATACCGCCTGAATCATATTGAACCCCTTATATTGCTATACTGGAAATGAACCATAATAAAATGTTTAGTGAGTGTCTATCCATTTATTATTTTTACAATTAAATTATAGAAGCCCAATTCAAAATAGACAACAAAGCAGAAATAATTGAATCACGCATTGCCTCAAAAGAAAACCACGCGTTGCTAATGAAATATCTAAGATATTATCTATACTTAAATTAGGTATGGAAAAAAATTTATATCTGATTTTTGTTTTTGTGTCTATTGTAAAGGGGATATCTGATAGTCATATTCAGATATTGGTTTTTTTTGATAATTTAAGGAGGAACTACAATGACCTGTAAAAAACTCAAACATTTTCTTGATGAACAGGATGCTAAATATGTCAGCATCAATCACTCCAGAGCATATACTGCTCAGGAAATAGCAGAATCAGCCCATGTATCTGGTAATGATTTTGCAAAAGTGGTGATGTTAAAAGCTGATGAAGAAATGGTTATGGCAGTTTTGCCAGCAACGGATAAAGTCGAACTTAAATTACTCAGACAGGTACTGGGGGTTCGTAATGTTATTTTTGCTGATGAAAATGATTTTCAGGATCATTTTCCCGGTTGCGAAGTGGGTGCCATGCCGCCTTTTGGAAATCTGTATGGTATACGGGTGATCTTAGCACAAACGCTTTGCAGCTCAACAAGCATCAGTTTTAATAGTGGTGTACATACTGAAGTTATTCAAATGGACTATGATAATTATATTAAGATGGTAAACCCTGAAATCATGGACTTTACCAGTCATATTACATTGGCTGCATGACAAACAGTTAAACCATCTGCTTGAACAAGCGGGTGGTTGTATCTGGTCATTGATAATGCTTTCTCATAAATAAAGTTCGTATCAGAACTAAGGTAAAATTATGGGCGTTATTTTTCTGATTCTAACTTTCTGTTATAAGTATTTCTAATGATCATTAACCTTCTTCTTAACAGCGGCAATCGCAGAGCCTTCATCCCAATCCATTTCTGATAACTGTTTGAAAAAATGGTAGCGCTGAGTCACTTCATGCTGAGCCTGCTGCAAGAGCTTTTCTGCAGACTCGGGGTGTGATTTCCATAGAATGCTGAAGCGGGTTTCTGTCTGCATATAATCTTTATAGGGAATAGAAGGTTCCTTTGAATCAAGATGCATGGGATTTTTACCCTGCTGAAGACGTTTGGGATCAAAACGGAACAGCAGGCAGTGACCACTATCCACCGCTAGTTTTTGCTGCCGCAGGCTGTTTTTCATGTCCACACCATGGGCAATACAGGGTGCATAGGCAATGATCAGTGACGGGCCTTTATGGGCTTCAGCTTCTACGAAAGTACGCAGAGTCTGAACATCTTTTGCACCCAGGGCAATATTGGCAACATAGACATTTTCATAGGACATGGCTAATAATGCCAGATCTTTTTTTGCAGTTGCTTTTCCTCCGGCTGAATATTTTGCAACAGCACCACGAGGAGTTGCTTTTGAAGTCTGGCCGCCAGTATTTGAATACACCTCAGTATCCAGCACCAGAATATTCACATCTTTCCCGGATGCCAGCACATGATCCAGTCCGCCATAACCGATATCGTATGCCCAGCCATCGCCGCCAATAAGCCATACGCTTTTGCGGCAGAGATTATCTGCCAGTTGGAATAAACTTGAAGATGCAGGATCAGTGCGATCTTTTAGCAGCTTCTTCAATTCGGCTACGCGCTGACGTTGTTCATAAATTCCTGTTTCGTCAGACTGATCCGCCTCAAGTATGCCATTGACCAGATCGGCATCTAATTCATGCTCTTGTTTTGACTTTTGTTTAAGAAAAAGTTCTTTGAGCAGTTCTCCGGCATATTCAGCTTGTTTGTCAATCGCAATACGCATACCAAAACCAAACTCAGAGTTATCTTCAAAGAGTGAGTTATTCCATGCTGGTCCCCGGCCCTCAGCATTTCGGGTCCAGGGTGTGGTGGGCAGGTTGCCGCCAAAAATCGAAGAACAGCCGGTGGCATTGGCAACCACCATTCGATCGCCAAATAATTGTGTCGCCAGTTTGATATAGGGTGTTTCACCACAACCCAGACAAGCTCCGGAAAACTCAAACAGAGGCTGCATTACCATCGAACCTTTAATGGTGGTGTTTTTTAAGGCCCTGCGATCATATTCGGGTAAGCTAAGAAAGAATTCCCAGTTTTCCTTCTCCTGTTCACGTAAAGGTGGCTGGGGAGCCATATTGAGCGCCTTATGCTCAGGATTAGATTTGTCTCTAATAGGACAAATATCGACACATAGGCCGCAGCCGGTACAATCTTCGGGGGCTACCTGATAAGTAATATGCATATCTTCTGGAAATCCTTTGCCCTTCATTGCTGTGTGTTTAAACGTTGCGGGTGCCTGAGCCAGTTCTTTTTGAGAAAATATTTTACTGCGAATGGCTGCATGTGGACAGATCAACGGGCATTTACCACATTGGGAACATAGCTCAATATCCAGTACCGGGATCTCAAGGGCAAGGTTGCGCTTTTCATAAGCAGCGGTTCCCACTGGAAAAGTACCATCTACTGGTAATAAGCTCACTGGTACTTCGTTTCCGCGACCGGCAATAATTTCTCCAGTGACATTTTTTACAAATGCTGGTGCTGAATCAGCAACGGGTGATGGGATCTCAAACTGGCTAGTGACCTGTTGAGGCACTTCAATTTCATGCAGGCATGCCAGTGTTTCATCAATTGCCTGAAAATTGATTTCCAGTATATGAGCACCCTTATGGCCATAGCTTTTCTCTACAGCAGATTTGATTTCATTGATTGCCTGAGCTTCAGGAAGGATGTGGGAAATGGAGAAAAAACAGGTTTGCATAATGGTGTTAATGCGATTACCAAGACCTGTTTTATTGGCCACAGCATAAGCATCAATACAGTAAAAACGAATCTTTTTGTCAATCATTTGCTGCTGCATGGAAGCAGGCAGGGTATCCCATACCTTATCGACAGTAATCTGGCTATTGAGTAAAAACACGGCTTCATGTGCCGCCTTATCCAGCATACTGTAGCGTTCCAGAAATATGGCCTGATGACAGGCGACAAAATTGGCATCGTTATCTTCAATTAAATAAGTGGAGTGAATGGGTTTAGGGCCAAAACGAAGATGAGATATTGTTACCGCACCGGATTTTTTGGAGTCATAAACAAAATAACCCTGTACAAACAGATCGGTCTGCTCACCAATGATTTTGATGCTGTTTTTATTAGCACTGACAGTACCATCACTGCCAAGACCATAAAACAGAGCCTGAAACGTGTCATTATGAGCATCGGTGCGAAAGCTGCTGTCCCATTCCAGATTAGTGTGGGTCACGTCATCATGAATACCCACGGTAAAATGGTTTTTTGGTTGAGTCTGTTTGAGTTCATCATAAATCGCCTTAATCATTCCCGGTGTAAACTCTTTGGATGATAGTCCATAACGTCCACCGACAATACGAGGCATTTTCTTGAATTTACCCGATGCCTGGTAAAAATATTGTGCTACGGCGGTCATTACATCTTTATACAGTGGTTCACCATTTGCACCTGGTTCCTTGGTTCGATCCAGAACAGCAATAGTTTGACAGGTCTCAGGCAGCGCAGCGATCAATGCCTGCTCATCAAACGGGCGATACAGACGCACTTTGATCAGGCCGACTTTTTCTCCCTGATGAGCCAGATAATAAACCGTCTCTTCAACGGCTTCTGCGCCAGAGCCCATTAGTATAATAATTCGTTCTGCCTGTTTATCACCAAAATAATCAAACAGCTGATAAGCTCGTCCAGTGAGACTGGCGAAACGATCCATCGCCAGCTGGATAATTGACGGCATTTTTTCATAAAAAGGATTAACAGTTTCTCGTGCCTGAAAATAAATGTCAGGATTTTGTGAAGTGCCGCGTAATACCGGATTATCAGGCGTCATGGCTCGAGCACGGTGTTGTGCAAGCCATTTATCCTGGATCATACTGTGCAGCGTATCATCATCAATAGGCGCTATTTTTTTGATCTCGTGAGAGGTTCGAAAGCCATCAAAAAAATGCAGCATGGGAATACGCCCTTCAAGGCTGGCAGCCTGAGCAATCAGGGCAAAGTCCAGTACCTCCTGGGGCGAATTGGAGCAAAGCATGCCAAAACCGGTCATTCGAGCAGTCATTACGTCACTGTGATCACCAAAGATTGATAATGCCTGACAGGCAAGTGAACGTGAAGCAATATGAAAAACCGTGGGTGACAGCTCACCGGCAATTTTATACATATCGGGGATCATCAGCAACAGACCTTGTGACGCGGTGAACGTGGTGGTTAAAGCACCTGCCTGCAGGGCGCCATGGATGGCTCCTGCTGCACC
>WTAX01000231.1 GCA_013139395.1 Gammaproteobacteria bacterium
AAAATAGCACCGACCTGAATCAAAGCCATAGGGCCTGCGGGTGTATCAAATAGAGAAATAACGCGTTCATTGCGGGCAAATAAACGTGGAATGGTTTTTACAGAAGCTTTATTAACGCCAAATAAATCGCCGGGTACGTGTAACATCTGTGTTAATTGACCATCAACAGGCATGTGAATGCGGTGATAATCACGGGGTGATAGGTAAATGGTGGCAAATTTTCCATTGCGAAAAGTATTCGTCAGAGTGTCATCACCCGCTAATAGCTCATTCAAACTAAAATAATGCCCTTTGGCCTGAATCAATTGATCGTCTTCAATATCACCCAATTCACTGACAGCACCATCAACCGGACAGCACAACTCATCTTTACTTGTGTTATCGACACGGACATCTGTTTTTAACTCACGAGTAAAAAAATGATTAAAATCAATAAAGTCAGTGCTGTTTTCCTGCTGGGCTTCACTCATATTGACATTGAACAGCTTGATAAACCGGCTGATTTGCAGATTTTTAAAAGCCGGTTGTTTAATACGCATAAAACGGTGAATTAATGACGATAAAAAATGCTGAGGTAGTAAAAATAACGGCCAGGTTTTTAAATAATCAAGCAAAGAGGCTTTGGCAAGCTGATTCTTTTGTGTAAGCGGTGAATTCATGGGTAAATCAGTTCTCCAATGCATGAATTTTTATTAAATTTAGGGTATGATCCCGAGGCTCAGCGTTTCTAACTGCTTTGCTGAACTATTTATGAATACTATTAACTTTTTATTTTAACCTATTTTTATAAGGAATCCTCATGTTTACGAAAGATATGACAATTGCCGGCTATGATGATGAACTCTGGAATGCAATGCAACATGAGGAAATACGTCAGGAAGAACACATTGAACTGATTGCCTCAGAAAACTACACCAGCCCGAGAGTAATGCAGGCTCAGGGTTCAGTGCTGACGAATAAATACGCGGAAGGTTATCCGGGCAAACGTTATTACGGCGGCTGTGAAAATGTCGATATTGCTGAGCAGCTGGCGATTGATCGTGCTAAAGAGCTTTTTGGTGCAGATTACGCCAATGTACAGCCTCACTCAGGTTCACAAGCTAATGCAGCGGTTTATTTTGCCTTGCTGAATGCTGGTGATACGGTGCTGGGAATGAGTCTGGCTCATGGTGGTCACCTGACTCATGGTTCAAAAGTGAGTTTTTCCGGTAAATTATTTAATGCTGTTCAATACGGTCTTAATGAAGCAACCGGTGAAGTGGATTATGACGAAGTTGAGCGTCTGGCTAAAGAACATAAGCCAAAAATGATCATTGCCGGATTCAGTGCTTATTCCCGTGTGATGGACTGGCAGCGTTTTCGTGATATTGCCGATGAAGTTGGTGCTTATCTTATGGTTGATATGGCACACGTTGCCGGTTTAATCGCCGCAGGTGTTTACCCAAGTCCAGTACAAATTGCCGATGTGACTACCTCTACCACACATAAAACATTGCGTGGGCCTCGTGGTGGTATCATTCTGGCAAAAGCAAATCCTGAAATTGAAAAGAAATTGAATTCAATGATCTTCCCCGGTACTCAGGGTGGACCATTGATGCATGTTATTGCCGCTAAAGCGGTTGCCTTTAAAGAAGCAATGGAAGATGACTATAAAGACTATCAAAAGCAAGTGATTGAAAATGCCCGTGCGATGGCAACCGTGTTTTTAGATCGCGGCTATGATGTCGTGTCTGGTGGTACCGACAATCATTTATTTCTGGTCAGTCTGATCAGTCGTGAACTGACTGGTAAAGCCGCTGATGCTGCGCTGGGTCTGGCGAATATTACCGTGAACAAAAACTCAGTACCTAATGATCCACAGTCACCGTTTGTAACCAGTGGTCTGCGCATCGGCTCTCCTGCGATTACTACTCGCGGCTTTAAAGAGCAGGAAAGTTCAGAGCTGGCTGGCTGGATCTGTGATGTTCTGGATGAGTTATGCCAAATGGACGAAGCTGATAGAGTAGTTGAAAACATGGATACTATGGAAAGCGTGACTCAGGTAAAACAAAAAGTACTTGATTTGTGTAAGCGCTTTCCGGTTTATGCATAAGTTGCTTTAATAACAGGCTCACAAGGTAATTAGTTTATGCGTTGTCCATTTTGTAATGCCCCTGATACCAAGGTCATTGATTCCCGTTTAGCAAATGAAGGGGATTCAGTGCGTCGCAGACGGGAATGTCTAACCTGTGCAGAGCGTTTTACTACCTTTGAAACGGCTGAATTAGTGATGCCGCGTATTATCAAAAGTGATGGCTCAAGAGTGCCTTTTGATGAGCAAAAATTACTTCAGGGAATGTCCAAGGCTCTGGAAAAACGTCCAGTCTCAATGGAAACCATTGAGCAGGCGGTCAATCACATAAAATATAACCTGCGGGCAACAGGTGATAGAGAAGTCCCTGCTAATCGTCTGGGTGAATGGGTGATGGACGAATTAAAGAAGCTGGATCAAGTGGCCTACGTGCGTTTTGCTTCTGTATATCGCAGTTTTCAGGATATTGATGAATTTCGTCAGGAAATTGAACGTCTTGAAGCGCCATAAGCAGTTGGGTTAAAGACCATGCTTACTGAAACTAAGAGAACTGATGAATACTATATGGCTCAGGCCATTACTTTGGCAAAAAAGGGCTGGTATACCACTCACCCTAATCCCAGAGTGGGTTGTGTTCTGGTTCGGGATGAACAGATTATTGCTCAGGGCTGGCATCAATATGCCGGACAGGGACATGCAGAAGTAAATGCTCTGGCACAGATTCAGGCCGGAGATAATGTTCAGAGTGCCGCGGCGAAAAGTGCTACGGCGAAAGGTGCCGCGGCGAAAGGAGCCACGGCATATGTTACTTTAGAGCCATGCAGTCATTTTGGCAAAACACCGCCATGCAGTAATGCGCTGATTGATGCTGGTGTGAAGCGAGTGGTTGTGGCAATGACTGATCCTAACCCGCTGGTGGCGGGCAATGGCATTAAGCGCTTGCAGGAAAATGGTATCGAAGTCAGCAGCGGTGTGCTGGAAACAGAAGCCCGGGCATTAAACCCCGGCTTTATTCAGCGTATGGAGACACAACGCCCCAGAATCCGCTGCAAAATGGCCATGAGCCTTGATGGCCGTACTGCGATGGCTAATGGTGAAAGCAAGTGGATTACAGCAGCTGATGCCAGAGAAGATGTACAGCGCTTACGTGCTGAAAGCTCGGCAATATTGACAGGAATAGGTACTGTAATAACAGACGATCCCTCGATGAATGTGCGCTCAGAGAAATTGCTTAAAGGCAATGAACGACAGCCTGAACGAGTCATTCTTGACACACAGCTTAACATGTCAGCACAGGCAAAAATGCTTAGCTTGCCGGGGCAGACTATTATACTGGCCGGTCAGGAATATGCGGTGCAAGAGAAAATAGATGCTTTAGAAAAGCAGGGTGCACAAGTGCATTTATTAGCGACACAAGAGCCCTCAGCTAAACAGAAGCCCTCAGCGTCTTCAGCAAAGCAGTCTTTATCTCTGGATGCAGTGATGTCGGTGCTGACACAGCGTCAATATAATGATGTGCTGCTTGAAGCCGGTGCTACTCTGACGGGGGCAATGCTGCAGGCGGGCTTTGTTGATGAACTGATTATTTATATGGCTCCGCATCTGATGGGCAGCGATGCGCGAGGATTATTTAATCTTCCGGGGCTGGACTCAATGGCTGAACGAATTAATTTATCCATACAGGATATTCGGGCCGTGGGTCGGGATTATCGTATTACGGCAACCATAAAAGCATAAGTTCTTACTATCAGATATGATGAGCTAAGAGAAAAGCAGGAATACAGATAAATATGTTTACCGGTATTATTCAGGCAATTGGTCAAATCGCAGCCATTGAACTTAAAGGGCTGGATAGCCGTTTTTATATTAAAACCGGTTCACTGGATCTGTCTGATGTGGCCATTGGTGATAGTATTGCCGCTAATGGTATTTGTCTGACTGCTGTAGTATTACCGGGTGATGGTTTTT
>WTAX01000021.1 GCA_013139395.1 Gammaproteobacteria bacterium
GTGTGCTCTTCCGATCTAATTAACCAGCCAGACCAATGCTCTGGGACAAATGACTCAATATATTTATAATGAAGACGGTTATCTGTTCACGATTATTGGCCCCAATCATCATACTATTGCGTCATATCAGTATGACTCAGCTGGTCGTATCGACAGCTACACCAATGCGGCAGGCTATATGCTGAAATATGATTATGATGGGCTTGATAGAATTATAAGAAGAACTTATCCCGATGAAACCTTTGATGATATTCAATGGGATAAGCTGGATATGAGCAGCTATACCGATCGCTATGGTGAGCAGACCCAATACACTTACAATGCTGTTCAAAAGCTGATTAAAGAAATCGATCCGGCCTTAAATGAAACAAACACCCATTATTTTGCCAATGGTTTACTGGCAAGTGTGACGGATCCAAAAAGTAATGTGACTCAGGTTTTACGTGATATTCAAGGCCGGCTGACAACAACCATTCATGCTGATAATACTCAAACCACCTACACCTATGATAAAACAGGTCGTCAAATTCAAAGTACTGATCCACTCGAAGGCAAAACACTCTATGGTTATGCCAAAGATGATCGTTTAATAAAAGTGACGGATCCGAAAGGCAACATAACACAGTATTCTTATGACTTAGCAGGGGATATGACCCGATTGGATAGCCCTGACACTGGTATTAGTCATTATGCCTATGATCTTAATGGTAATGGAATTAACAATACTGATGCCAAAAAACAAAAGACAAAATATACTTATGATGCATTAAATCGTGTCAAAACAGTCACCTATTCTGACGGACAAGTGGTGAATTATAACTATGATAATGGGCCGAATGGTATTGGGCGCCTTGCTGAAATTAATGAAGATAAGGTAACCACATCATTTGCATATGATAAATCGGGTAAGCTAATCAGCAGACAGCAAACATCATCAGATGGTATTAACCTCAGCATTATGACAACTTATAATACTGCAGGTTTACCTGAGAGTATAACGTATCCTTCGGGTGCTGTTATCAGCTATGAATATCATCAGGAGCGATTAATCGGTGTTTCTTATAATGATACCGAGGTATTGGATGGAATTACATATGCTGCCATTGGTGCAATTTCTGGCTGGCGTTGGGGCAATGGACTAGAGCATTTTCTTGCATACGATCCCAATGGTTTATTAGCAAGCTATAGTCTACCCGAGAAATCACTGACACTGGATTATGATGCCTTAGGTAATCTTTTGGCCATTATGGGTGATGGCGTTTCACAAAACTTTACCTATGATAAGCTTGATCGCCTGAAAACGGCCCAGTCATCCGAATTTGAACTGGCCTATGATTATGATCCCAATAGTAATCGCACAGAAACAAGCGATGCGGGTCAAATTACGCCTTATACTTATCAGGCTGGCAGTAACAAATTAGCTTCCCATACCAGTACGCTAATAGAATATGACGCTAATGGCAGCATTGTAAGTGATGGACACCATGTTTATTCCTATGATGCGCGTGGCCGGTTGATTGCCGTTGATGGCACTGCAACTGAATATCATTACAATGATTTGGGTCAACGCATTGCGAAAAAGAGTTTGCAGCGTTATCAGCTGAGTGCTGATTTGAATAAAGACGGTGATGTGACACAGGCTGATATTCATCAGTTGCATGACATTATTGATTCCGGGGAAGCACCACTGGAAGCGGATCTGAATCAGGATGGCGTTGTTGATAACCATGATACCGCCTGTATTGCTACCTTGATAGGTAAGAGCAAAAATCAGGGTAAAAATAAAAAGAAAGATAAAAATCAGTCCAGCAAAAATGGCAAAGGAGGTCCTCATTCCTGCCATATTGGTGAATGGGTTTCTGTGAAGCAGGAAACACACTTTATATATGATGGAGCACAACTGCTTGGTGAATACGATATTAGTGGTCAGCCAAAGCAGGAATATCTATGGATAGGTGAACAATTGGTTGCCACTATTAAGGATGGACAGCTATACTACGTACATACTGATCAATTGGGTGCGCCCAGAGCAATTACAGATACTAATTCAACCGTTGTTTGGCGTTGGGATACCAGACCATTTGGAGATTCAGAAGCGAATGAAGATCCCGATCATGACGGAAATAACTTCACCTTTAATTTAAGATTTCCTGGTCAGTATGCTGATGTGGAAACTGGGTTATACTACAACTACCATCGGTACTATGACCCCACATTAGGCAGATACATCACAAGTGACCCAATTGGCTTAGAAGGCGGACTTAACACTTATGCCTATGTTGAATCAAATCCCCTTAACTCAATAGACCCTTTAGGTTTACGTTCATCATTTGGTATAAGACCACCATCATCGGGATGGAGAAATAAAGACCTACACGGTGCTTTGGATAATCTACCGGATCTTAATACTCAGCCATGTGGAGGATTGCTCTTTCCATGTACACCTAGATTTATCTGCGTGGAATGGGAGTGTGATGTTAATCCTGATATTTCAAAAAATCAGTGTGATGTTCAAAATCCTGAACCATTTAAATATCCAGGAACACCTGTAATGAGTGGGCCAAATAAATTTATACCAAGTAAAGATACTGGATGCCGCTGTGTACGGAGAGTATTTAAATGATAACACTAACTCCTAGAAATATTGTATTAAGTTTTATTTTTATTAGTTTTTTACTTGTATTTCAAAGTATTACTAAAGGGAATGAAGATGATTTTGTACGTGATAGGAAGTCACTTATTAAATTATATAATACACAAGCCTATAGTGAAATTATCGAACAGTTTAAAAACTATGAATGGGCTGAAGTTAAAAATCCATATGAAATGATACTGTATTGTTTTGCTCTATCTGAAACAGATACCTCACCAGATTCTATTTTTAAATCAAGTGATTTTCCTAAACACATGATTGAATTTTGTAGTGCATATGTATCTTTAATGAAAGGTAATACTAAATATGCTGATAAAACTTTTAAGGATTTAGCAACAAAGGAAAAATTTGAATCTTTGGGATATATCGGATTATTAGAACAATCAATATACACTGAGAATTTCTCATCTATGGCGTCAAATTTAGATAAATTAAAGTTACTAAAACAAACAAAATCAGAGGTTTTAGATTGGGCAATTCCATTTTATAGTTTAATCTATCATTATAAAATGGCCAATTTTGATGAAGCGGAAAACATATTTAACTTATATAAAAATAAAGAAAAATGGTTCAATGACTTAGTCGTATCTATAAAAATAAACATTCTTTTACGGACTAATAAATTTGAAGAGGCTAAAAATGTTCTGAATAAAGCATTTGAAATTTATGGCATGACAGAAGAACTTATTTTAGCAGAATCAAATATAATATATCTTGAAAAAGGTGCTGATATTTCAAGTACATATCTTAAAGAGAGAATCTCTAAATTCTCCAAAATGTGGAAATTAAAACAGCAATTCGTATTTCATTTATTAGAAACAGACCAAAAAGACACTCATAGTAAAGCCGCTAGTATCATGAAAGAAATTTCTGACATAAGGCGGCATGATGTTTTAAATATTATACTTACGATTGATACTCTAATGGATTTAGGCTTTTATGATGATGCTGGCAAAATGTTGCATTTATTAAATAAACAAGCAAAACAACTGACAGACTTTACTTCTTATAACATTTTAATGGCAAAAATGGATTTTTCAGCTGGTATGATTACTAGTCTTCAAAAAAATCTCGATATCGCACTACGAATGTCTCCAATGGAATCTTATATTCTTTGGTTTCAGTATGGTGTTGCAGAAGAAACTAATACGGATAAAGAGGCTCTTGATGCCATACATCGATTGTTACATTTGGACCCATATAATCAAGCTGCATTAACTTCACTGGCAAAAAACTATTACGAAAATAAGCAATGGGGAAAAATAAAATTAGTAGCTGACAAGCTTTTAAAATCACCTCGCCATAAAAACAGTAAATTAGTACAAGAAATGGAAGGTTATGTAAAAGTGGCGTCTAAAATGAAATGAATATCATAATCTAAAGAATGAAGTTGAGTTGTTTACAACTACCACCGGTACTATGACCCGACTCTTGGAAGATATATTACTTCAGATCCCATTGGACTCAATGGCGGTTTAAATACTTATGGTTATGCACTCCAAAATCCAACAAAATATATTGATCCTGATGGAAAAAACCCAATATGTGCTGCATGGCCATTGGGTACTGCTGCTTGTGTTGCAGTGGGCATTGGTACTGTAGTAGGAGTTAAGCAATGTGCAGATGGCATTTCGGATGGAGTAGACAATTTTCAAAAAGGGATTGATGCTGGGGCTGATCATCGACACTATAAGAATAGAACACTTGACTGTATAAACGATCCATCATGTAGCGGTACGTACGGCCACCAGTATGTAGACCATGCTCAAGATGCATTACAAGATAATATAAAAAATGCAGCGGATGCTACA
>WTAX01000199.1 GCA_013139395.1 Gammaproteobacteria bacterium
TGTATGAATCTGGCTGCAACGGTGAATGTGGTTCTTTACGATAGACTGAGTAAATCTTCACAATGTTATGAAGGTAATGAGCTTATTCAGCAAAGCCGGGATACTAATAATAATCTAAAGGCTAAAAAAGTAAGAGTATAATTTTCCTAAAACAGAAGGTAATTAATGATTGGGACTATGAATGATGGTGTCAATAATGATGGTTCAATGGCATTGTCACTTTGTGCTATATGCAGGGTATAAGTTAGACTTCCAGAATAAAAAGTTGTATCTCTGGTTATTGATATACGAAATATGTCTGGAGAGAGTCTTTCTACAACGGTACCAATTGAGTTATCCCAACCATAAGAACTAAGTGAAATAGTACAGTCCTCTGGTTTTAAATGTATGATATAGCTTTGCCCGCTGATCACATCATAGGTATTTGAATCGGTCACTTCATAGCGTTTATCGGTATATCTTCTGGTATTAAAATTCCAGGAAATATTTTTTACGACACCAGATTCAGTATAGTTAAATTCAGCTCTGTATCGGCTGTCCAGGCTAAGTGATGTCATGGGAAAGATCACAAATTGATCATCATTGAGGTTTGCAGTGAGGTTTTTTATATTTGTTAATTCGGAGCCGTCATCCCGGAATAACTTAAATGAATTCATGGTAATGGCACTGTCTTTTTCAGGGTTGAATTCTATACTGATGGGATTGCCTGTTATTCCTCCACTAGGACACTCAGGAGTAGGATCAGGTGATTCGCTGTTATTAAAAGACGTTTGCGCATTGCTATAGTTATTGTGCGGCCAGAGAACATATTGGGGATTCAGTTGACGGGTTGCAGAAATATCTCCGGCATTAGCCATATCGAATCCATACACAGATTTATAAATATAGTTGTCATCATAAGATGAACCAATTCCAATCTCATTATGGTTAAAACCTAAAAATCCAAAGCGATGGTAAATAGCTGAAAATAAGCCGTCAATTGATTCATAGATATCATTATTTCCCGCAGATAGATTTTCCCCAATAGAAGTCACGCCATAGCCGGCAGCAGTAACTCTATTTACCGGGGCAACACCGGTAAAACCAGGATTATTTTCTACTTCATAGTGACCAAACGTATTGTTTAAAATCAGATAATCAGTATGATTTTGAGCAGCGCTATCAAGAAGGGAATTAGCGCTATAACTAATAAGACCAGCGCCATTTCGCAAGGTGTTAAGGTAATTCAATCCATTTAATCTTTCAACGGGAGAAGCACTTAATGTAAGAAGTTGACTGGATAGTTTTGCTGATTTTACCTTTTCATCATCGGTAAAATATCTCCAGTTAATCAGGCCTTCCAGAGATGGTAATTGACTGGCAGAAGCTAATCCCGTAAAAAAAACGGTTATAGATAAAATAAATATCTTCGTTAATTTTTTCATTCTCAATTCCATTTTATTTTTAAGCTAAATCGTCCGTACTTGATTTAGTTGAACTATGAATTTTTATACTAATTTGACAGGTATGAACTCTATGCATATTATTTCAGTATAAAATATTATGAGAAAACAAAAAATACAATGTTTAAATTATTCACTATCAAACTGCAATTAGCTGTACTTCTATTTATCATATTATGTCATGCCAGCCATGCTAAAGATGAGATTGTTGTCTCAGTTTCATCTGAAGCTGATATTGCCATTGAGCATTTCCCTGCAGCAGGAGATTATCTTTTAGTCTGGCTGGCACCAGAATATGGCTTCAGACCATCTCATCGAACACTGGCACGAGCATTGGCAGAGCAGGCTGTTGAGGTCTGGATGGGGAATATTGTTGAAGCACTTTATTTACCTCAAAGCTTAAAGTCCCTGAAGCAGCTTGATGGCAGATATGTTGCCGATCTTATTGAATACGCTCATAAGATCACGGGCAAGAAAATTCTTGTTGCTGGTGATTCATATGCGGCAATTAGTGTTCTGCAGGGTGTTCATCAGTGGCAGCAGCGAAATCACAGACAAGCATACTTAATCGGTTCTATATTATTCACGCCTAATGCTTATGCCTATATACCATCCCTTGGTCTGCAGCCTGACTATATGCCTGTTATCTCTGCAACAAACAGTCCTGTTATGATCTTCCAGGCAACAGGCAGTGCTAATAGCGGACAATTTCAGGCGCTTAAAGAAACACTGCAAATCAATAGTGATGCTGTTTATAGCAAGCTTATGGCTGACGTTATGGGCTTGTTTTATGAAGAAGCGCCATCAGAAGAAATAAAGAAACACTTACAAACATTACCAGCTACTATCAAAAAAATGATTGCCGTTTTGGAGCGCCATAAATTCCCTGAAAGTCTGATTTCTATAAAAAGCAGTGAAACCAGTAAAAGTGGAATTGATCATTACCTTAAAGAATACAAAGGAAATAATGCTCCGTATACTATCGATCTAAACGATGCCTATGGTACTCGGGTTTTTAAAGATAACTTTAGAGGGCAGGTGACTATAGTCAATTTTTGGGCAACATGGTGTCCGCCTTGTGTTGAAGAAATTCCTTCTTTAAATCGCTTTAAGAATAAAATGGCTGATTTTCCTGTGGAATTAATTTCTATTAATTATGCTGAAAATAGACAAACCATTATTGATTTTATGGATAAAATCAAAGTTGATTTTCCGGTTCTACTCGATAAAAATGGTGAATTTGCAAAAAAATGGAATGTCATTACTTATCCATCAACTTTTGTTATTGATAAGCATGGTCAAATTAAATATGGTGTTAATGCGGCAATTGAATGGGATGATCCAGAATTAATTGCGCTCATAAAATCACTTCTTTAATGTGTTTCTGATCATGTTTGTTATTATGCAAAACGTTTAATTATTTGATATTTGACTCCTTTGTCTGTATCAATTGACTCAACTAATACAAAATCCTTTATCTGCCAGGTAATTGGTAATATCTGCTGTGTACCAATAGAAAAACATTTTCTGATAAGAGTAACATGCGGCTTGTATGTTTGTTGCGGGCTTAAGTTAAGATGTTTTTCTGCAATAGATAAAAGCTTCTCGTGTAATTCTAAAAGTACATCAGGCGTTGATTTTAGTCCCAGCCAGACGACTTTGCTTTTTTCAAAATAACCCGTGTGGCTTAAACAAATCTCAAACCGGGAACAAATTATTTTCTCCGCCTCTTTTATGATAGTTTGTTGTTGATCGACATTCAGTTTACCCAAAAATAGTAAGGTGATATGCAGATTTGACTGGTCAGTTATTTGACCCGATAAGGTGAACTGTGAATGACAGTTAAAAATGGCTGCTCGTGTTGCATTATCCGGCCATAGTGCGAAAAAAAATCGACTCATTTTACTTTCCTCTAAAGGTGAATTATTGAATAGGGGATTGCTTTGTGTTTAGTTAATGGATTACTTGTGCAATATGTTGAAAAATTATAATCAATAAAACGGTAAAGCAGGCTTTCATCGCGACCATGGGGGATGCCCAGACGTGTTGTTTGAATGATTTTCTCGGGTTGTTTATTAATGTCATCAAAATAAAAGTGTTTGGGATCAAATTGCTGCTGATCCCAATCTATGACTTTAAGATTAAGTGAAAGGCACAATAAGGTTTGACCATTACAGAGTTTTTTAACAGGACGAATCAGACCTGAGGCAAGTGGATTCAATTCCTGCATCTTTTGGATTGCATCAGGGTGAGTGAGTTGATCTTCAAATGGAAAGGCTGACTTTATCAATACGGCATTGCCTTTACCCTGACAGCTGATATTGAGTGAATCGCTACCTCTGGCATAATACATATAAATCGTACCGGGACGCATAAACAGTGCCTTGCGTTTTTCTGTAAAACCCAGTGATGCATGACTGCCTTTTTCTTGCAGATAGTAGGCTTCTGTTTCAATGATTTGGGCTGAGAGCCAATATTGTTTATATTTTCGACGGATCACCTTGCCCAGTAATT
>WTAX01000398.1 GCA_013139395.1 Gammaproteobacteria bacterium
TGCTGTCCATTCACTCGTCCTTCGATATGTTCTGGATTATCTGCGACTAATGATATTCCTCTTACAGCTGTTCCACGTTTGGCGGTAAAACTGGTGCCTTTTACATTGAGATCTTTAATGATGACAACGGTATCGCCTGCTTCCAGAACAACACCATTACTGTCTTTATGCTTCACTGTATCATCATCTGAATCACCTTCACCTGCAGCCTGTGCCCATGCTAACATGTCATCATCAAGATACATCATATCCAACAGATCCTGAGGCCATCCTTCAGCACGCAGACGGGTCAACATACGCCAGGCCATTACCTGTACTGCCGGCACCTGGCTCCACATACTGTCATTCAAACAACGCCAGTGATTGATATCCATTTTATCCGCATCATCAATTTGCTGCTGGCAATTCTGGCAAAGAAGAATGCTCTTATCAACTGTTTTGTCTGAATTTGAATCTTCATTCATATCATAAACAAGCAGTTCATCTGTGGAACCACAAAGTTCACATTTTTTACCGCTGCGTTCGTTTAATGTTTTTTCTATTGTCATTTGTTTATCTTTTTATCGCTAAGTAAGTGGCTCTTCACAAACCACTTCATGTGCTGGTAATAGTTCAGAGTTATCAGAATAGAGTTATTAGAATAGTACAGCAAGTATACAAAGCAGGGTAAAAATAATGCCGTAGGAGACACAAAATTTTACATACCACATGGGGACAACAAGCTGTGTGAGATCTTCGAGTGATTCTGGTGATTTTGAAATCAAATATACGCCGTATGCCCAGCCAAAAATATTGTGTATTACATAAAGGCTAGGGATCAGTAATTGCCATTGAGAAAAGTTAACGTTAAATAATGCAATAATTGAAATAACTGCCCAAATAAATTCAATGCCTGTTGTTACCTGACTTTCATCACCTACTTTTAGGAATAAACATTTTTGTAGGGTGAGCCCAGAGCTTCTATGATAATCCTGTGCCTTTCTTGTATATTGACCACAATAGGTTGCTGCTCATCCACTGTTAAAATATCAATACCCTTAAAACAGAAGAAGACCCAACGAGCAGTTGGGCTCTGATAGTCTTTTTTCTTTTGATTCTTGAACTGAAGATTTTTCTCTTTAAGCCCTGTCCGTATTTTGTGTTCCAGTCCTGCATAAACCATCAGACAACAAGTCATCATCATAAGTAATGCTTCAATCCTCTCAGGTTTTTTTAGGTAAAATGATGACGTTAAAAATTCAGGATTCTTAAGAAACCGAAAGCCATGCTCAACATTTTGCTGTGATTTATAGAGCGTTAGAAATTCATTCATACCCAACTGTTTTCTAACATCATTAGTTGCAATGATGAACAGGCCTTTTGTTTTTAAAATTGCTTGTCGTTTTTCCAATACGCTATATAAGTTACCTTCAACATAATATTGATAGAAATCAAATGGTTTGTCTTTAGCGGGCTTTCCCTTTTTATTATAGTGTCCAATGGCTTTGATATTAACATTAGTGACTTGCTGAAACTTTTGTTGTTTCTGCCATTTGTCTAATTGAGCTCGGGCATCTGTTTCACAAGCAAAAGGTTGTGCTGTTAATTTTTTAAATAACTTTCTGGTCAACTCAGATTGTTTGAGCATTTGTTTATCAAAGGTTATTTTCTCTCGTTTATAGGCCTGCTCACTGTAAATGAGCAACCATTGCTGAGGCACATCCGCATAATTTGAATCATGCCATTGTCCTTTGTAACCTTTCGTTAACTCCGTCATTTGCTCTACATCAACCGTTTGAAGCAATTCTTTTGCTTCTTTGATGTTCTGAGGAACACGACTGATAAGATAACGATTTTGTTGATGAAAGTACACCAGGTTATCTTGTGTATAACCCGCGGCATCCATAATAAAATAAGGATTGTTTTGTGCGGATTTAAAGCTGTTGAGATGCTCTTTTATGATAGTGTTGAAACCTTCTTTGTCATTGCTGTTTCCACTGGCAGGTTTCATATACAGAGGTATACCAGCTTGATTCTCAACGAGCAGGTTCAATATTGCCTGGTTTAACTCGGGGCGATGATCACGACTATAACCTTTAACCAGTTGGATACAATTATCATCTTCTGAGGCATTTTTATAATCACCATCAACATGAAAGCTCGTGGAATCCAGGTGGTGACAACTGATGTCCAATCCTAAATGCTCAACCACTTTTTCTGCTAATCCCATGTAAAGTTTACTCACACCAAATTCATAGAATTTATCGAGACTTCTTCCAAGAACCGCATCATTGATATGCTCTGGCTTGATCCCTTTTCCTAATAGTTTTTCAGTCGGCTTGTCACTAAAGTAATCGGATTGAAGATAGAGTGTTTGACTGGTGAAGCCCAGTCCATTTAAGATCATGGCAAGCAGACAATGTCCATAAGTCATGGGTTTGTCTGATGATTGATTGGGGAATTGTTGATTGATATAGTCAACCAGACCAATTTCATGACAAAATCCAGCGATTAATCCCAGGTGATCTAAACGTTTAATTTGATAAGATGACATTTTATATACTCAAAGATAAGTATATGATCAAATTAGAGGATCTGTGTCAAGTTTTTTTTAATTTATTTCATTTTTTAAATGTTTTTTATAGGTGATGAAAGTCAGATAATGATAATTATAATTGAATTTAAAATAGCTTCCAGCTCCTTTTTTTTGGAAAACCGACTATTATTAAACTAGAGCAGTATAAATAATACGATTTAAGAATAACATCAAAAAGAATAGAATAC